>JBBRVA010000327.1:0-8436 GCA_038247295.1 Caldilineales bacterium
AGACGGTAGACAGTAGACAGCCGAATACCGTCTACCGTCTACCGATCTAAGGAGCTAAAATGCGCGTTGGCATGGTGGGCCTAGTGGCGCTCTATTGGCCGCTGGCGATTGGTAATGGTTTACAAGGGCGTGAAGGCGTTCAATTCCGGAGTGCGGCGACACTGGGCGTGAGCGAGCCGCTGCTTGGGGCAACCCTCGGCATGACGTCCGCCGAGTACGCGGATCGTTTCCAGGTCAAACTTTATAGTGACGCCGCGGAGATGGTGGCCAGTGAGCAGTTGGACACGGTGGTGCTGATTGCGCCGCACAGCGAACACGCCGCCTGGGCGGAACGCATGGCCGCATTGGGCGTCAACATCTTTATCCCCAAAACCTTTACGACTACCCTGGCCGACGCCAATCGGATTGTACAAGCCGAGCAGCGTTACGGGGTAAAAATTGCGGTAGGCCCCAGCGCCCGCTATCTGCCGGCGATGATGGCGGTCAAACAGGCCGTCGCGCAAGGCTTGATCGGCAAACCGTTTGCGCTGCGCATTTGCCATCATCATGGTACGCTAGATGTCTTTAATCCTCAGGATTGGTATCGCAACCCCAACGAAGGCGGTCCAGAACTCTCACTGGGCTGGTACGGCATCGATTTAGCGCTACACTTGATGAACGACCACGTCAAAACCGTCGCGGCAGAATATGGTAATTTTACCACGCCGGACAGCCCATTTATGGACTGTGGCCGCATCGAGATGCGTATGGCGCAGGGCGGCATGGCATCATTTGATATGTATTTTTGCAACCGCGTCGCCTATCCTGCCTGGCAACTGGAAATTGTCGGGCCTAAGGGTGTGGTTAGCATCCACCGCGTGGCGGGTGATTCACGCAAGACCGTTGTCAACCTGGATAGCGAAAATGGCTATACAGCCTTGCCCATCCCCGATCAAACACCGGGCTGGGAAACGTTTTGGATCGACGATTTTCAGCGCAATCAAGCCTCCGCACTCTCAGCCACCGTGGCGCAAGAGATCACCGCTATTGCGTTGGCGGCCCGTGAATCTGCCCAGCACGGGGGTAGAGTTTCCTTGTAACCTGAAGCGAGATTGGTACAAAATAAAAACACCGAATGGAACACCTGATGGCTGCTTTCGAACCATACCTCTCCCCCGAACTGACCCTACGTACGGTGCGCGACGAACGTGATATCGACCGCTTCGCCGCCTTCAATACCGCCATCAACGATGCCACCCAGGGCGCGACCTGCGCCAATCTGGCGCGTTATTTCCCAGCAACCCGCCACGACCATTTTCTCTTTGTTGAGGATACAAACACAGGCGAAATCGTCTCCACCATCTGCCTGATTCCCTGGCGCGGCACATACGAAACGATTACGCTAGATGTAGCGATGCTGGAGATGGTGGCCACGCATCCCGATTACCGGCAGCGCGGGCTGGTGCGCACCCAAATTGCCCGCTTTCACCAGATGGTTGGCGAGCGCGGCTTCGACCTGAGCATCATCGAGGGGATTCCCTACTACTACCGCCAATATGGCTATGCCTACGCCACCGACCACTGGCGCAGTGACACGCTGCCCGTCTGGCAGATTCCGCAGCCAGCGACGGATCAGCCCGCGCCATACGGGTTACGGCCCGCGACCCTGGACGATATTCCAACCTTGACCCAGTTTTATCAAACGAACATGGCTGGCTTAGACTTATCCACCTTGCGCGACGCGGATGCCTGGCATTATCTGCTCCAGTGGGCGGCGTATCCCGTGCGGCTGGTGGAAGACACGCGCAATCAGCGTGCGGTTGGCTATGTCTGTACCCTAGCCAACGGGCGCGGGGTCAGGGTGATCGAGAGCGGCATTGCCGATCAGGCAGTCGGTATGGCCGTGCTGCAACAACTCAAACTAGAAAGCACTGGCGAAATTCAGTTGGGCTGGCCGCAGACCAATACACTGGTCCGGCTTGGGCGCAGCCTGGGCAGCACGCCTGTACCCGGCGACCAGTGGCTGCTGCGCATCCGCGATGTGGCGGCTTTTCTCAGCAAAATCGGGCCAGTTTTGGAACAGCGTTTAGCCGCCTCCGCCTGTGCCAACTTGACGGCAGACTTGTGCATCAACTTGTTCCGCCAGGCGTTTGTCCTGCAATTTGCGGACGGCAAGCTGCACAACGTGGCCGCCGTCGGCTTTGTCGATGCCTCCATGGGCGCCGACGGCGGCGATCTCTGCATCCCGCCGGATGCGTTCGTGCGCCTCGTCTTTGGCTACCGCACGCTCGCAGAATTACACGACGCTTGGCCGGACATTGTCGTCAAGCCGACCAGCCGCTACGTGATCGAGACCTTGTTTCCAAAGCGAGACACTTATTTCTGGATGCCTTATCTTTATTGGGGACCGACAGGGTGAGCAATCAGACTGCCGGTTTGTCATCTAAGTGTGAGTCATTGATGCGCAAAAAGACGT
The DNA here is from genome assembly GCA_038247295.1 of Caldilineales bacterium. Taxonomy (GTDB): domain Bacteria; phylum Chloroflexota; class Anaerolineae; order Caldilineales; family Caldilineaceae; genus JAPLGZ01. Next base: position 2,456 of record JBBRVA010000327.1, read on the forward strand.
TGCCATCCTACGCGGTATTCGCATTTATCGCTGAGCGGCTGCGATCTTCCCTTAATAGGTTGCCGATGCGATCATGACGTATACCGCTTGTCTTCAATGCTTGTGTATGCTACACTGCCATTTGAGTCGTATAATCTTACTGCTCACTACTTAACTCATGTTACGTATTAGGCTTGTTTGGCTCGTGTAGGAAGCACAGGTAGGAATTTTCTCAAGCTGAGAAGATGACTAACATGAGTTTTTAACTTTGTCGTGTTCTCGAACAGGTTGCCAGAATGACATTATCAGACATCGTTTCCGATCTTCATGCGATCAATCGTGCGTTGGTTTCCTTTGAAGAAAACTACGGGTTGCTATCTGACACCTTTTTTGCCTGGTATCGACAAGGCAACGAGCCCGAGGAGGAAACCTGGGTGCTAGACTTCGCCGAGTGGGCTGGTTGGTGTAAAAGTCGCGAGCGTTTGCTGGCCCTATACAACCAACGTTTGCAAGAACTGCTGGCGTCCGATGGCAACGACCTCAACCACATCATTCAACAGATACGCCAAACCGTACTCGCATGACTTTTTCTACAGTTGACGCGTATGAGCAGTTTTTATATACACTGGCGCATAACTATGCCTCGGTTCAATCATCTACACTCGTCCTGATTCGATATGGCAAGAGCGTTGCCGTCGTGAAAGGTGATCTGCACTTTGCCCAGGACGTCCGTCTGGTTGTGCGTGAGCAGTTACTGGCGTTGCCAATTGTCGAAATCACAGATTACGGCTATGAAGTTTGGCAAGGTTCCCAGAAACTTTACTGGTATGATCCACAACCCCATCCCCAGATTCCTGCGTTGCAAAGCACCCATCCGCATCACAAACATATCCCTCCTGACATCAAGCACAACCGCGCTCCCGCTCCTGGTCTGGGTTTTACTACACCTAATCTTCCTTTCCTGATCAACGAGATCGAACAAATAATAATGACCTGATTGAACACCCTATCTGACTTGTCTGCGTTAGCGCCTGATCAAAAGGCGACGAGCCTCCTTGCGTTCCATGCGATAAAGACGACGACTTCCGTTGATCAGGCAGGATTATCGGATATTTTGTGTGCAGGCCACGCCTAGGTTGTGCATACACTGTTCACGTTTATAATTTGGTAGCGTGAATGCATTAACACGATAGTTTTCCTCGTTTTTTCAGGCTTGACAAACGTCGATTGATTATGGTATCTTACCTACACAAATAACAACAACTGTGAACCGGAATAGTACCAGTCAAAGCGAACTTCAGAGAGTGTCCAGTTGGTGTGAAGGACACAGCAGCGCAGACCGCGAATGGGCCGGGGAGTTGGAAAACAAACGAACAGTAACCAGTAATTAGACAAGTGTCATTTACTACTTACTAATCCAGTAGTTTTTCCCGGATACGCCACCGTTATCAGGGCGCTGAGAATCAGAGCTTGGCTCCCGTTCTCGAAGAGTGAGACTGGCGGATCATCCCTGCGTTTCATGCAGGGATTTTTTGTTTCTCACCCCTAAGTTAGCTTGGTTGCAGCAAAATCGCGGCCAACGAGCAAACAGTCCCCTCGCTTATAAGGAGGGTTAGGGTGGGGTAACACGCCAGTCTAAGCCGGGTGGCACCGCGGGGACGCAACCAAATCCTCGCCCCTAGGCACGAATTCTATTCGTGCTATGGGGCGGGGATTTTTTATTGGGCAAAATCGAAGGAGCAAATAATGGCAACGCAGTACAAACCAAGCTTGGAAGAAGTGCGCAGCCTCGCCGCTGAGGGCAACTTGATCGCCATCCACTGCGAGCTGCCGGCCGATTTGGAGACACCGGTTTCCGTCTATCTGAAGCTATGCGGCAACAGCAACAGTGGCAAAGCGCCCAGTTTTCTGCTCGAATCGGTAGAAAAAGGCGAACAATTGGGCCGCTACAGTTTTATCGGCGTGCATTCACCGATGACGGTGACAGCGACAGGTGACGAAGTGACGATCGGTGGCGCCGGCGGCGCGGTATTGGAGCGCCAACACGGTGATCCACTGGCGATTGTCAAGGGCATGATGGCCGGGCGCGACCTGGTGCGTACACCGGGTTTGCCCCGCTTTACCGGCGGCGTCGTCGGCTATTTTGGCTACGATCTGGTGCGCTTTATCGAGCGCCTACCCAACACTGCCACAAAAACACTCGACGTGCCCGATATGATCCTGCTCTTCACCGACAACCTGGTTGCCTTTGACCATGTGAAGCATAAGCTGATTGTGATCGCCAATATGCGCGTAGAAGCGAATCTGCGCGCGGCCTATGCCGATGCGGTCGCTCGCATCGACAAAATTGTCGAGGCGTTGCGCAAACCATTGACACCGCCGCAGCCGATCGAATGCAGCAGCGAGAGCGGCTGGCGCAGCAATCTAAGCCAACCGGAATTTGAGGAGAATGTGCGCAAAGCCAAAGAGTATATTGCGGCCGGCGACATCTTCCAGGTGGTGCTCAGCCAACGCCTCAGCCGGGAAACCGACGCCGATCCGTTTACCATTTACCGGGCTTTGCGCATGCTCAACCCATCGCCCTATATGTTCTTTCTGGACTTTAGCGGCGTTGCCGGTTTGACGGGTGATCCCGTCCGCCTGATCGGATCCAGCCCGGAGATGCATGTACGCTTGGAAGAAGGTCAGGCCCGCCTGCACCCGATTGCCGGCACGCGCTGGCGCGGCAAGAGCGCGGCAGAAGATGATCTGCTAGCGGCCGAGTTGCTGGCCGACCCCAAAGAGCGCGCCGAACATGTGATGCTGGTCGACTTGGGCCGCAACGACTTGGGCCGTGTCTGCGAATATGGCAGTGTCAACGTCCCAACCATGATGGCAGTCGAGCGCTATAGCCATGTGATGCACATTGTCAGCGATGTACGCGGCAAAGTGCGCCCAGAGCAGGATGCTTTCAGCCTGTTGCGCGCTACTTTCCCCGCTGGCACGTTGAGCGGTGCGCCCAAGGTGCGGGCAATGGAGATTATCGAAGAATTAGAAGGTATCCGCCGCGGTCCATACGGTGGCGCGGTCGGCCACATCGATTATGACGGCAACATGGATACCTGTATCACGATCCGCACAATTACGATGAAGGGCAAAACGTGCAATCTGCAAGCAGGAGGCGGCATCGTGGCCGACAGCGATCCGACCTATGAATTCAACGAATCGATGAACAAGGCCAAGGCGCTGTCGATGGCGGTGGATGTGGCGGAGCAGGGGCTGTAGAATAAGTAATAAGTAACAAGTAATAATTAACTATTAATTATTACTTGTTACTTATTACTTATTGATACTGGGTTGCACTTTGTAACAAGGGGAGGCAAAGTTATGGCGCAAATTAAAATCTATGGGGTCAAAGAACATCTGAATCCAATCAAGTGCCAATTGTCCGATGTGATCCACAGCTGCGTGGTCGAGGCATTAAACTTTCCGCAGGATAAACGGGCGCATCGCTTCTTTCCACTCGAGGCAGAAGATTTTTTCTATCCGGCCGGGCGCACCGACGCCTATACGATTATCGAAATTTCGATGATGGCCGGGCGCACCGTGGCCATGCGTAAGAAACTGATTCGCTTGCTATTTGATCGTGTGAGCAGTACGCTAGGCATTGCGCCGCAAGATTTGGAAATTAACATTGCCGAAAGTCCGCCCTGCAATTGGGGCTTTCGTGGCTTTCACGGCGATGAGGTAAAACTGAACTACAAACTCTTTGAAATCGAACATGGAGTGATCAACTATGGCTGAGAAAAAACGTATTTTAACGGGGGACCGGACCACCGGTAAACTTCATCTAGGCCACTATATTGGCAGTCACCGCCACCGGCTGGCCTTTCAAGACGAGTATGAATGTTTCTTTTTACTCGCCGATCTGCATATGCTGACGACCAAGCCGGACAAAGAGAGCATTGTGCAGTCGGCCGAGAATGCACGCATGATCGTGATGGATCATCTGGCGATTGGCATCGACCCGCAGAAGGTCACCTTTTGTTTGCAGTCGGCGATTCACGAAACGTATGAGTTACAGTTGCTGATCAGCAGCCTGGTAACGGTCGAGCGGCTCCAGCAGTTGCCCACCTTAAAGGATATGGCCAGCGCCGTCGGTTTCGAACAGATGCCCTATAATCTGCTCGGCTATCCTGTGCTCCAATCGGCTGATATCATGTTGCCGCGGGCGCATCTAGTGCCGGTGGGCAAAGACAACGAAAGCCATGTCGAGATTACGCGCCAGATCGCACGCCGCTTCAACAATGCCTACGGTGAAGTTTTCCCCTTGCCCGATGCCTATGTGGTCGGCGGTGTGCTGCCGGGCACGGATGGCAATATAAAGATGGGCAAGAGCTTGAACAATGCCATCTTCCTCAGCGATGATGCGACCACAGTGCGCAAACGGGTAACAAGTATGTATACCGACCCCAACCGCACTTCCGCCGATGTGCCAGGCACGGTCGAAGGCAATCCCGTCTTCGCCTACCACGATTTCTTCAACCCCAATCAAGCGGAGGTCGAGAATCTCAAGGCACGCTATCGTACCGGCAAGGTTGGCGATGTCGAAGTAAAGGAAAAGTTGGCGATCGCGCTCAACAATTTCCTCGAACCGACGCGTGAACGGCGCGCCTTTTACGAAAGCCAGACTGGCTTTGTCGACGAATTGATCTACGAAGGCACGCTGCGCGCGCGTGAAGAGGCCAAGGCCACCCTTATCGAGACCAAAAAAGCGATGGGACTGACCGGCGTCTGGAACAAGATCAGCCGCGGGGCGGAGAAACGACGGAAGAAAAACGAGAATTGATTTTTGATTTACGATTTTTGATTTACGAAGTAGCTTCGTTGACAAGATTACTCGTAAATCGCGCCCAGAGGGCACCCGCAAAAATCGTAAATCGTAGATGGAGGAATTCTATGATCGCCGTAATCGACAATTATGACAGTTTCACCTACAATTTAGTCCAGTTCTTGGGCGAGATTGTGGCCAGGATTGATGCGCCGCTTGCGAGCAGAGGCGCGGAAATAAGAGTGTGGCGCAATGATGAGATCGACGTGGAAGAACTAGCCGCGCCCAACGGGCACCCGCCCCCCACCCACATTGTGATCAGCCCTGGCCCTGGCACGCCCGAGCAGGATAGCGGCATCAGCAATGATGTGATCCGTATCTTGGGCCAGCACACGCCGATCTTGGGCGTCTGTTTGGGGCAGCAATGTATTGGTCATGTCTTTGGCGGCCAGGTGGTGCGGGCGCCGCGCTTGATGCACGGCAAAGTCAGCCCAATCCAGCACACGGGAACGGGTATTTTCGCTGGCTTGCCCAGCCCACTGATCGCCACTCGCTATCACAGCCTGATCGTCCAAGAGCCGCTGCCAGACGTGCTCGAAGCTACCGCTTATACCGCCGAGGGCGAATTGATGGGGCTGCGCCACAAAACGCTGCCAATCCATGGCGTACAATTCCACCCAGAGAGCATTCTCACCGAGTGTGGACGCGAGATGTTGGCGAATTTTTTGAAAATGAAGGGATGACCGGATGACCGGATGACAGGATGACATTGGTAAATCCCGTTTGTCATCTTGTCATCCCTTCATCCGGTCATCCGGCAGATCCTATGGACATTACAAGTCAAATTCACAGCTACCTGACCACGGCGCCCACCAGTAACTTCTTGCAGCAGGCAGTGCAGGTAGTGGACCATTGGCAAGGGCGCGACAATCTGTTGTGGCGCGTCGAATGCCGAGGGCAGGAGGCTGTACTCAAGTTATTTTTGGACGCCGGCCAGGCGCGCAGCCGGCGTCAGTTTGATGGGCAACAGATCTTTGCCCCGCTTGGCGTTGCACCGCGGCCACTTTGGGTTGATCGCTACCCCGAAGGCCTGGCGCGCCAGGTACTGATCTACGAATGGCAGCCGGGTACGCTGCTTGATCCGGAGAATCTGGCGCAGATGGTTGGGCTGGCGCGCAGTGTAGCGCAGATA
>JBBRVA010000328.1:0-8409 GCA_038247295.1 Caldilineales bacterium
AGACGGTCGTGCCCAATGCGAATCTTGCCGTAACGGGCAGCGGCGCAACGCGCAACCTGAAAATTACACCAGTTGGTGTTGGCGAAACCACGATCACAATGACCGTGACCGATCCCCAAGCCAACAGCGCCACCTACACCATCAACTACGCGGCTTCAGCCGCGGCGCTGACAGCCGCCACCAGCCGCTTCCATACTGGTGCCAGTGACGCCTCGACCGCGCTTGCACTTGACGCCGACTATATGCTGGTAGCGGATGACGAAGACCAAACAGTTCGCGTGTTCGACCGCAATGAATCTGGTCTACCAGTGGCGCAATTTGATTTTACCGGTAACTTAGCCTTGGATGGCAGCAGTGAAATTGATGTCGAAGGCTCAACGCGTGTCGGCAACCGCATCTACTGGCAGGGGTCGCACGGCAATAATAGCAGCGGCAATGATCGTCCCAACCGCGAACGCATCTTTTCGACCGATCTGAGCGGCACGGGGGCCGCCACGACGTTGACCTTTGTCGGCTTCTATCGTTTCTTGGAAGATGACCTGATCGCCTGGGACAACAATAATGGACATGGGCTGGGCGCAGGCTTTTTCGGTTTAGCCGCCAGCGCCGCAGCCGGCGTTATTCCCGAAACCGTGGGTGGGAGTGGCTTCAACATCGAGGGGCTGAGTATGGCCCCAGGCAGCACAACGGTCGCCTATGTCGCATTCCGTGCCCCAATTGTGCCGACCACGGCGCGCACCAAAGCGCTGATCGTGCCGGTGACTAACTTCACTGCGATCGTTGATGGCAGCGCCGGCGCTGGTTCGGCCAGCTTTGGCGCACCGCTTCAACTTAGCCTGGGCGGGCGCGGCATTCGCAGCTTGGAATGTAATGCCGGCGGCTGTCTGATCAGTGCCGGTGCGGCCGATGGCAGCAGTAATTTTGCCCTTTTCACCTGGAGCGGCAATGCCAACGATGCCCCAGAATTACGTGCGGCGGATCTAGCGGCGTTGCAAACCCAGGGCAGTTTTGAGAGCATTGTCGAATTGCCCAGTGGCAACTTCCTGGGCGCCAACGGTGACGCATTGACGGTACAGTTGCTCAGTGATAATGGCGACACGGTTTGGTATAACAATGGCACGATCTCCAAAGATCTGGCCCAGATCAATCAACAGAAATCGCGCAGTGATATTGTCACCCTGGGTGCGGTGACAAGTGATAATGGGGCGCCCACGATTGCGACGCTGGCCCCAGCCGATGAGGCGACCAATGTGGCGGTGGCGTCGAACATGCTCGTCACTTTCAATGAAAACGTACAATTAAACAGTGGCACGATTGTAATCAAACAACTGGTGGACGATGCCGTGGTCGAGAGTTTTGATGTGGCGACTTCGGCCCAGCTTGCTGCCAATGGCGCAACAGTAACCATCAACCCCAGCAACGACCTTGCGCTCAACACAGGCTACTATGTGGAGATTGCCAGTGGCGCGATCCAAGATCTGGCCGGCAACGCCTTTGCCGGGATTAGCGGCAACAGCACTTGGAACTTTACGACTGCGAGTGGCGTAGCACCGCTCTATGACTTGCAGATCACCGAAATCTGGGCCGGCCAGAGTGTCACGCCGTTGACGGGTGACTGGTTTGAGATTACCAATCGCGGCATCGGCGCGTGGATCGCCAGTAGCCACCCGGCGCTTTACTATGACGACGATTCCCAGTTAGCGGCGGAAGCAGATCCGATCAGTGGTATTATCCAGATTGATCCAGGTGAATCAGTGATTGTGGTGATTGGTACCAGCGCGAGCGTTGCCACGACCTTTTCCACGGTCTGGAGTCCCGTACTCACCCTGACCGATATCGGCTGGGTGAATGGCGCCGGCCTTGGCCAAGCTGGCGACGGGGTTGCGCTGTGGGTTGGGAGTCCGGCCGGCACAGCAGGTGAATTTGCCGCCTACCCATCGCTCGCTTCAGGCATTTCCTATGATGTCGATTTGGCGGCCGCCAGCACAGTTGGGAATGCCTCCGGTGCGGTCGCCACCATCGCTACCTCCGGCACGGAACCGGCGATCGGTTCGCCAGGCCGCACGCGTGAGACTACCCCGCCAACGGTTTCGACCTTCAACCCCGCAGACGAGGCCAGTAACGTCGCGATCACGCAAGATCTGGTGCTCACCTTCAATGAGACGGTGCAAAAGGGTGTTGGCAACATCACTATCCATCTGGCGGCGGACAACTCGGTGGTGCAGACCATTGCCGCGACCGACGCTGCCGTCACGGTCAGCGCCGCCGCGGTGACGATCAACCCGTCAACCGATCTGACCGGCGGGACCGCCTACTATGTCAACATTGCCGCCGGCGCGATCAAGGATGCGGCTAGCAACAACTTTGCCGGCATTAGCGATGCGACAACCTGGAACTTTACGACGGTTGCCGCGCCGGTGATTACCAAGATTAGCGCGATTCAGGGCAGTGGCGAGACCGCGACCAGTGGCGCCTTCACGGTCGAGGCGATTGTCGTGGGTGATTACCAAACACAGGGCAGCGGCCAATTGCGCGGCTTCTTCCTGCAGGAAGAGGATGCCGACAGCGATGGCAATGTTGCCACCTCGGAAGGGATCTTTGTCTTCTGCACCACCTGCCCTACCGCAGTGGCGGTTGGCGACAAGGTGCAGGTAACTGGCGCCACCAGCGAGTTCTTCAACATGAGCCAACTGACGGCCGCTACGGCAAACAGCGTCACCGTGCTCAGTTCGAATAACAGCCTACCTTCACCGGCCACCATTCAACTGCCGGTTCCTGGCCTCCCCAGCAACGATTTGGCCACGGCGACGACGGCGATCAACGCCTACTTCGAACCATTTGAAGGGATGCTTGTCACCTTCCCAGATACACTAGCAGTCAGCGAGTACTTTGAACTGGCTCGTTATGGCCAGGTGATCCTCAATGAAGGGGGACGCCCACGCCAGTTTACGGATGCCAACCCACCCAGCACCACTGGCCTGGTCAACCACGAGATCGATCTGGCCAGTCGTACGGTCATCCTGGATGACACCGACAACCGGCAAAACCGCCCAGTCGACACACCCAACACAAATTACTACCACCCCGTGCCCGGTCTGAGCACCAGCAACTTCTTCCGCGGCGGCGACACGATTACCAACTTGACTGGTGTGTTGCACTGGTCCTTTGCCGGCCAAACCAGCACCGATGCCTGGCGCATCCGCCCGGTGCCGGATCAGTACAGCTATGCCTTCACGCCGGTCAATACCCGCCCGGCGGCACCCACGGTCGGCGGCAGCTTGAAGGTGGCGAGCTTTAACGTGCTCAACTACTTCCTCACCGTCGACACGACTTCGTCAAGCAGCAGTGGCAGTTGTGGCGCTTCAGCCACACTCGACTGCCGCGGGGCCGACAACACGACCGAGCGCGATCAACAGCAAACAAAGCTCACCGCGGCGCTCAGTGGCCTCAGTGCAGATATCTTTGGTCTGATTGAGTTGGAGAATACGCCCAATGTCGATCCCCTGGCCGAAATTGTGGCAGATCTGAACACCGTCGCCGGCGCCGGCACCTACGCTGCGATCAATACCGGTGTCGTCGGGACGGACGCCATCAAGGTCGGCTTCATCTACAAGCCCAGCACAGTGACACCGATCGGTTCACCGATCATCGATAACAACGCAGTGCATAATCGTCCGCCGGTCGCCCAATTGTTTGAGGACGCGAACGGCGGCCGTTTCACAGTGGTCATCAATCACTTCAAGTCGAAGAGTTGTACAAATGCCACGGGCGCCAACGCAGATCAGCTTGATGGCCAGGGCTGTTACAACGCCCAGCGGGTCGATCAAGCCAACGCCCTGTTGAGCTTTGTGAACACGTTCACCAACCAGACCGGCGACCCTGACGTGCTGATCATCGGTGACCTGAACGCCTATGCCAAGGAAGATCCGATCACAACTTTGCAGAATGGCGGCTTCACCAATCTGGTCGCGCAATTCGGTGGCACGGAAGCTTACAGCTACGTCTTTGATGGCCAGCTTGGCTATCTCGACCATGCCTTAGGCAATGCCAGCCTGACTGCACAGGTCACCGGGGTAGCGGATTGGCACATCAACGCTGATGAGATCCCGCTCTTTGACTACAACGATAATGTCAAAGACACGGGTGAGGCCGCCTTCGAGAAAGAGTCGGACACTTTGCCGCTCTATACCCCCAACGAGTTCCGCACCTCGGATCACGACCCAGTGATCGTGGGGCTGAATCTGGATTCGAACTTACCCCGTCTCACCGTAATCAAAACCGTGGTCAACGATCACGGTGGCACCAAAGTGGTGACAGACTTCCCGCTCTTTGTCAATGGCAATCCGGTTGCATCTGGCGCAACTGCCATGTTGAGTCCTGGCGAGTATACCGTCAGCGAGACGGGTGATCCTGGCTACACGGCCACCTTTGGTGGTGATTGCACAGCCACTGGTCAAGTGACCATTAGCAGTGGCGACAACAAAACTTGTACACTGACCAACGATGACATCGCGCCGCAACTGATCGTCACGCTGTTAGTAACAAACGACAGTGGGGGCGCCGCCACGCCCGCTAGTTTCACCGTCACGGTCAACGGGGTGGAAGCCAGCCCGGCTTCGTTCAGTGGGGCGGCCAATGGCACGCTCGTCAGCCTGGATGCCGGCAGCTACAGCGTAAGTAGCGCTGGTCTGGCTGGCTACACAGTGACACCAACGGCAGATTGCACGGGCAGTATCGCAATCGGTGAGACCAAACAATGTACCCTCAACGCCGACGACAATGCGCCTGTTGCGCAGAACGTAATTCTGAGCGGCGTTAACAATGGCAACATTGGCGGGCTGGCCTATCGCGATGAGGACATCATTGCCAACAATCTGGGCACCAACACCTGGACGCTGGTCTTTGACGGTTCGGATGTGGGGCTAGGCAACGTGGATGTGGATGCTTTTGCTTGGCTAGCCAACGGCCACCTGTTGCTCAGCGTGGATAAGGATTTTACCCTGAACAACTTTGGGCCAGTGGATGATGCGGACATTCTTGAGTTTACACCCACCGCGCTCGGGCCAACCACAACTGGCAGCTATACGCTCTACTTCGACGGCTCGGATGTAGGGCTGAACGACAGCAGCGAGGACATTGATGCGATCGGCTTTGCGGCCACGGGCGAGTTGCTGATCAGCGTCAACGGCTCCTTCAATGCGCTGGGCGTCAAAGGCAACGATGAAGACTTGTTCGTCTTACACAACGCCACGTTTGGCACCAACACAGGTGGTACGTGGGAACTCTACTTCGACGGCTCGGATGTAGACTTGACCGCCAGCGGCGAAGACATCCAGGCGTTGTGGGCGGATCATGGCAATCAGAAGCTTTACTTTGCCACCAACGGTAATTACTCGCTGCCCGGCAAGGTCAAGGGCAATGAGGACGATGTAGTGCTTTGCACTTACACGGCATTGGGCGCGACTACGGCATGCACCTTCACGCGCTTCTGGAATGGCGATGAGGATCACAACTTCGATGATAATGGAATCGATGGCCTGTTGATTGGTGCAGTGCCGCAGATCAATCCCGCTAACACAGTCGCCGGCGCGGCCAACGCGCCAATCGACGACACGGTGGAGGCAGCCGGCGATGATGCCGATGAAGTCGATTCACCCGACGAGACCGAGGAAGCCGCGGAGGCGGAAACCAACTCGATCTTCCTGCCGGTTGTGATCAACTAAACAGATCCCCTAGAGAAACAAAAGCGGCTTCTTGCCCTTGCGACAAGAAGCCGCTTTTCTCGTTTACTACCTAGAACAGCGTTGAGCCGAACACAAAATTTTGCCATTCAGAGATAAGAATGGTTAGAATGCGCCCATCAGCCACAATCACATTGTTGAGAAACTTAATCGACTCGGTTTTCAGTACGAGCGATACCATTGTTTTCATGAGCGAGAGCACACGATAATGACAACACCCATACAAGACATAGCAACGACCGTCACAACAGATGAGCTACTCGCAACTTTGGTGACCCTACGCACCGATGTTTTGACCGAAGGCGAGAAGTTGCACAGCGATATCCGCCGGCTGATCGAACGCACGGACTATCTGGCAAGTGCGCAAAATCTCGCTTACTATCTAGCGCTGCGCCGTCGCGATCTGCGCGACCTCCAATCGCTGCTCATGCAATACGGGCTTTCCTCGCTTGGCCGCAGCGAGTCACGCGTCATGCCTACGCTGGAAGCCGTGATTGCCTCGCTGGCAGCGATCAGCCACAAGGACAATGGGGCACCGCCCAACTATGCGCCAGCCGAGTCATTCTTTTATGGAGCAAACGAGATTGACCGTCAAGCCGACGAAATCTTCGGCCTGGGGCAGAATGGGCGCAATACGCGCATCATGGTCACGCTGCCCACCGAGGCGGCCACCGATCTCGGTTTGATTCAAGCGCTAGTGGAACAGGGCATCGAATGCGTGCGGATTAACTGCGCGCACGACAGCGAATCCGTCTGGGCCGCGATGATTGCGAATGTGCGGTTGGCGGAACAAACAAGGAAAAGGCCCAAACCAGTGAAGGTGCTCATGGATCTCGCCGGCCCCAAAGTGCGCACGATGCTGCCTAAGAAAGGCAAAAAGCCGCAGGTTATGATTGGTGATAAGCTACTTCTCGTACGCGATAGTAAAAACCTCAAGCGTAAAGACGATTTACCCCGCATCGGCTGTACCCTCGTAGAAGTACACGACCACCTGCGCGTAGGCGCGCAAGTCTGGATTGATGATGGACAGATTGGGCTAGTAGTGACGGAGCTAAAGGCGGAGGGCGCCTTGCTGCATGTCGTCCAGGCTCCGCCAGAAGGCAAGAAGATCCGGCCCGACAAGGGGTTAAATTTCCCCGATACCAATCTGGCGATAGCACCGCTCACGCCCAAGGATCGGCAGGATCTGGCGTTCATCGCCGATCACGCCGACATGATCGGCTACTCATTCGTCCAGTCGGCCGAGGATGTTGCGCTCTTACAGGCAGAGTTAATACGGCTACTCGGCACCAAGCAGCCGTTGCCAGCGTTGGTATTAAAGATTGAGACACAACGCGCCGTGCGTAATCTACCCCAAATTATGCTGCGCGCCGCCGGTCGCCAGCCGACGGCGGTGATGATTGCGCGCGGCGATCTGGCCGTCGAACTAGGCTACAAGCGCATCGCCGAAATGCAAGAGGAAATTCTTTGGCTATGCGAAGCGGCCCATCTGCCTGTGATCTGGGCGACCCAAGTGCTGGAACAATTGGCAAAAACGGGTGTGCCCACGCGGGCAGAAGTTTCCGACGCGGCGATGGGCAACCGCGCCGAATGCGTCATGCTCAACAAGGGGCCGTTCATTGTCCAAACGGTGCAACTGTTAGACGATGTGCTACGCCGAATGCAGGCGCACCAAGACAAAAAGACGCCCAGATTGCGTGCATTGCAAGCATGGGAAGATCTCTTCAGCAATGGCGCCGACGCGGTTCAGGTTGACGAGCATTGAGCGCGCCATTCGCTTTCTCGGTTAGGCAGAATTCACAGCCACGGGCTGGCGCTGGTTCAACCCAAAGAGCAAGTCGGCATCGCGGAATTTATCCTCCAAGAAGCGCCCATGCACAACTAGCTTTTGAGCGTCATCGCGATGAATATCGATCACAATCTCTTTCATCTGGTTGTCAAGCAGATCCAGTTGTTCACCCAGCAGTTGGCGCGCCGTCTTGCCGTTTTTAAGGGGATGAACGTTGGCAAAGGCCGGCGGCAAATTAAGGTAGTTCTGAAGGGCTTCCGGCAGATAGTCGAGCACTGTTTGCCGAATCACGTAGATATTATGGTCAGCGCTGTTGATGTCGGCAATTTGTGGCAGAATCGAGAGGATCGATACCTTGATGCTGGCGACTTTGGCATAAATGTCATCGGGCAGATGTTTTTGCACCGCATTGTTCAAGTTTTCCAACGCGTCGCGTAGCTCGTCCACAGAAAGCTGTTGGCGTAGGCTGAGTTCATAATGGGGATTGCGCGGCGTTGCGATCAGCCCAATCAGATAGAGACCCAGCACAATCAAGAACCAAAAATCCTGAATCAGGCCACTGAAAAAGAGTAGCAGACCCAGGATCCCCAAGACTGAGCCCACAATGTTGGGTGTGCTATAGAGAAAGAATAAAAATTGTTTACGGTTCATAAATGCTTGTTTAGGCTTGACGAGCCAATAAGTTATATATTTCGGAAACTAGCGATTGGATGATTAGGTGATTGAGCTTGTCGAAATCACCCAATCACTCAATTATTGATAACCACGGATCTGTTTGAAGATCGAACTGAGCGAAGCTGCATTGGCGTCGAAGACGCGACCGCCGGTTTCTTCCGCAATCGCTTCCATTTCGTCTATGCTCGAATCCCCAAAGAGAAT
>JBBRVA010000329.1:0-8403 GCA_038247295.1 Caldilineales bacterium
GGGGGCGGTCGCGGTGCGGCTCGTGGTTCACGGTGTGTTTCCCATACGGGTTCCGGGGGGTGTGGTGGTCGCCGCGGGTTGCGACATGTTCTGCCGACGTAAGTTCTGTGATTTTGCGTCGGTCCTATGAATATTTTCTGCAAATTGTAAATTTTGCCGTGCTCATCTACGGCCTACTTTTTATTCCGCGCCATGTAAAATCGAAGCGAGTGGCGCGCAAACCTGACGCAAGTCCATGCAAAGGGCGTTCAGCTCGGTGTCGATTTGGTAAAAGCGATTGCCAACCTGGCGGCGGAAGCGTTGAAAGTAGAGACGGGCACGCGCTGGGTTTTGTGCTTTCAAAGCACCATCCAACCCTAAGCGATCACTCTGGAAAGCTGCGATCCATGCCACTTGTGGTTTCGGTATATCTTTGCTCTCTGTCTCGCTTGGGGCCAATGGTTCGACCATACGTTGCAAGCCAGGCCACGAGATTTCCAATTCCATCAGGTCTTGCCCAATGCTCAATTCAATACGCCGTAACTCCAGGTCTACCGCCTGCCAGCGGTCATGCTGACTAACGCGGGCGCTAAGATTTTGTTGCAGCAGCATTAGGGCTTGCACACCATTCTCAAATTGCTGAACTCGCTCGCGTTGCGCGGGTGTGCGGTCGGCCGGTTGTTGGCGTACTTTTTCCAAAATGGTGTGCATGGCCTGCACAATGGCGGCCAGGCGTAGGGCGCGCGCGGCCGCGTTTAACCGCTCATTGACGCGGGTGGGGTGGCGATAGAGCACGCGGCGCAATAACCAGATGGCGCGTTTTAACAACTCGGCATCACTCTGCTCCAGTGCAAGTTGTAGCTGGTTTTGTGCTTCAACAACTTCAGCAATCCAACCGTTTTCCTCGCTGAGCAAGATCGGTCGCGACGCAACATCTTGTAGGCGGCGCACTAAATCTTGCAAAGTTAGCTCATGATCGGTGAGGATGCCAAGCGCTGTCTCATCCTGGGGAAAGCGCCGCGCCTCCTGTACAAGCCCATTGTAGCAGAGAAATTCCAGGTTGTGCAACAGATCGTGCAACTCTTTATAGTTGCCTAAGAGGTCAATCTGCTCACCGGCGGCTTGGAAATCAGTGCGAAAGGCGATCACCGTGGCGCGCACCTCTGGTGTCTGGATCAAATTCGCCAGCACACCCAAATCCTGGTGGATCTGTTCACCTAATCCCAGTTTGCCAGCGGTGATCTGGTTGGCAATTTGCCACAAATGGCCACTGCCAGCGCGTAGAAAGAGCCGGGGCGTGCCCCATTCCGCCCCACCCAGGCGCGTTGCCATGGCCACCCGCGCTTCGGTACTGGCCGCATCCACCGCATAGCCATCGGCCAAGGCCGCATAGAATTCTTGCGAAAAGAGAATGGCTGCGGGGTCAGAAATCTGGAATTGCATCGCGATCACCGCCGGCACGCCTTGCTGCACCAATGTCTGCGCGACACCGGCAAATGGATCCGCCTTCGCTGTGCGCGAGCCTTCACAACTGTTGAGCACGGCCAGGGCCAACGTGGGCTCGTTGTGGATCAACTGGCCTAAGTGGCGTGCACTCAACAGAGCCGTTCGTCCCGCTTCATCGGTGAGTACAAGCATGCCTTCCTGGGTGGCTTCGTCAAACGTGCTATGACCAATAAAATGAAAAATATGATATTCGTTACGCCGCAATATGCTTTGCAGCGTGGGTAAGGTAGATGGTTGCAAGCGGTCGATGATGACCTGGCCGCGGCGCACCAATGGGTTGAGGGCTGTCTGCACATTTTGCCATTCCTGCTCCACATTGAGTGCAGGTTGATCGCTTGGGCTGGCGATGACGGCCAGGATCCGTAAGGGGGTTGCAACGGCCAGTGGGCGCACTGGTTCGGCCAATTCCACATAATGGACTAGTGGCGTAGCACTGGAAAGGGTAAGAAAACGATTGGCTGTGGGATCGTGCAAATATTCCCAGGGCAGATGAGCGAGCTCGGGGGTATCGGCGAAACGCAGACGGATGCGCAGACCGGCATTTTGCCGGCGGGCAGCATCGACGCTACGTCCGAAACAGGCCAGTAATTCGCCCTGAAAGAGCGCCGTAAAGAGTTGAGTGCCAAATGGCTTGACCGTCTCCTGCTCGAAGGCGCGACTGGCCAAACTGGCTGGCTGAAGAAAGCGACCGAGCGCACCTTCAAGTTCAGTGTCTGTGAAAGGCAGGCGAAAATCTACTGTAGCCTGACCCGCCGGCGAATTGAAGACATGTGCCCTGTAGCCGTTGGCAGCTGCTGTAATTTGCAGATCGAAATCTAGATAAATGGGGGTTTCCATGCGTTTATCTTAACACTAGCTGAACATATCGACAAGGACGGCTTAGCTGTAGTATTTGTTGTGTTTGTAACGCACAGAATATGAATTTCTGTGCGGATTGGGATTATTTATATTTGGGAAGTAGACAACACGCAATCTCTTTGACGTAAGTAGGGCGTAAAGGGTTCCGCAGAAATTGGGTTGATTGTATTTGGTTGTACGGCGAGGAATAAGGGGTTTGTAGGGGAACAGAGATGAACCTAATCATAGTGGTATAGGTGAAATTGCTGGATCTTTTGTCCTGCATTTCACCTATACCCAATATTCTCGGTTTCCATATTGCTATCGGGGCAGACTGCGATGTTGTTATCAAGAACCGGTTTGGATTAAAACTTTCTACCCGGTAGACACACACCACATGTGTTTGTGTTTTTTCTCTTTAGAGTCTTGGCAAAGGCTTGCGCGGCAATAAGAGTGTCATAAGGGCCATACCACTTACTGTCTGGATGCTCGGTAGGCTTCCTACCTTTACCCTCGTTGCAATGCCCACAACCCCCTTCGTGAATGCGTACATGCTTATTGGGGCCAAATTCATAAACATAATAGTTTAAATCTTGCTCCATAGCGCCTCCTTATTTTTATCGTATACCATCAACCATGCAATCAGGAATACATCTGTTTGCCATAGGGTAGACACACTTTACATGTGGCCGTGTATTTTTTGTTTAGGCGTAGGGCAACCGCCTGCGCCTCTGCTCGCGTACCATAGGGTCCATGCCATCTTTTAGTCGAATCACGAGTAGGCTTCCTACCTTTACCCTCGTTACAATTCTTGCAATTCCCGGTATGGACACGAACGCGCTTTGTCTGATCATCCTCGTAAACATAAAAGTTCATTGTAGGTGTTATCCTTCCCACCCATATTCACTGGAGTAATCTCGTCTGTAGATTCGTCAGCTCACTGACCAGCATCTCGCGTTTGATCTCCATCTCCACTACAAAGCATCACAGGGGCTATCAAGCATCATTGATCCAATCTAGCACGCCCTCGTCTAGCACTACTGGCCGTGATCCCAATATGCATTTCCAACTATGCTATATGGCCTGCACGGATGGAAAGGTAATGTCAATGGCTTCCGATTGATTAATGGCTCCCCATTCGCTAAACAGTACAAAAAAAAAGGCAGCACAAAACCTTGTGACAGCCTCCTCCAAATTCGGTCAAAATAGGGCCGAGTCCCTATCCACTTCAGCCTGTGATTAAAAGCTGAGTTTTCTCGTATCGCGTAATGCTATGACAAACGGCTTGTTAGATATACCTTGTGGCTACTCATCGGGATGCGATGCCTATTTAGTTTCCTAAGGTTACAGTTTCATGCATCAACACCAATAGGCATCACGTGGCTAGTGGCATACGTCGGCACTTAAAGAACATACGCTAGACAGTAGAATTTGATACGGCTAAATTTCTGCTACTCTCGTTCATAAAGTCAATAACAGCAGAAGATGTATACTTGTGCAAAATTTATATTACTAGCTCCTGTAAAACATAATGATACAGAAAGATGATGCAAATTGCGCATCTTTTATATGTTTATTTACCCCATTTTTCTCATATGCTGGGCAATTCATACAATTATAAACAATTATAAACATTTATGTTGTATAAACTTAGCAGTTGATAGATGTTGAATGTTGTGCAGTATGCACATTGAATTGCTTGTCTTGTCGCAATACTATTGGTAAGGGTTCGTGAAATTACTTGCAAGCCTTCCAATTCAATCTTTATAAATCGATTTTGCAGCAATCAACTAACCGAGGAGAGACGTATGTTACGAAGGTTTTTACGAGCTGTGCCGCTCACGCTAGTCCTTTGTCTGATCTCAGTCAAAGTCTATGCCCAAGACCCCGAAGTCTCGACAGCAGAACTTGCCTATGCCGTCGACAATATCGTTCTTTTTATCTGTGCTGTATTGGTGCTTTTTATGCAGGCTGGTTTTGCCCTCGTTGAGGCCGGGTTCAATTCGGCCAAGAATGCAGTCAATATCATGTTTAAAAACATGATGGATGTTGCCGCTGGGATGCTCGTTTTCTGGCTCTTTGGTTACGGCATGATGTATGGCAGTGATGTAATTCCCGGCTGGTTAGCCTGGGGTGGGTTTGGTATTAGCAGCACACCAGAAGCGGCTGGCGCCGGTGTGCTTAATCCGCAAGTAGATTGGCTTTTCCAGGTTGCCTTTGCTGCAACCGCGGCCACTATCGTTTCGGGTGCAGTGGCTGGGCGCATCAAGGTAAGCGCTTATCTGATCTATAGTATCTTCATCACGGCCGTTATCTATCCGATCAGTGGTTTCTGGCAATGGGGTGGTGGCTGGCTGAATCAAATGGGTTTCCATGATTTTGCCGGTTCGTTGGTTGTGCATTCGGTTGGTGGCTTCGCCGGCTTGGCTGGCGCTATGTTGCTGGGCCCCCGCATTGGACGCTTTGGCAAGAACGGCAGTAGTGGATTTCCGCCCCATAACTACACAATTGCGACGTTGGGCGTATTCATTCTTTGGATTGGTTGGTACGGCTTTAATCCTGGCAGCCAGCTCGCCTTTGTTGGTGCGGGTAATACGGACGCCGTCATGTTAATTGCGGTCAACACTACCCTGGCTGCCGGTGCTGGCGCTGTCGTTGCGTTGCTCGCTTCGTGGATTATGGGTGGCAAGCCGGATTTGGGCTTTATGCTCAATGGTATGCTGGCGGGTCTGGTTGGTATTACGGCCGGTTGCGATGCGGTCTCCAATGTTTCGTCAATGATCATCGGTGGCATCGCGGCGATTCTAATGATTCTGGCGACGCAGTTGCTTGAGCGGCTTAAGATTGATGATCCCGTTGGTGCGTGGCCGGTGCATGGCGTCTGTGGCATCTGGGCTGGCATTGCGACGGGTATCTTTGGCGACTATGCCCTAGGCACGCAGATCCTTGGCTCGATTGTCATCCCGCTTTGGTCATTTGTGATGGCCTATGCTCTCTTCTTCGTGCTCAAGCAACTCAATGCACTGCGCGTCTCACCTGAAGAAGAACAGCAAGGTTTGGATCTCTCCGAGCATGGTGTTGATGCATACAATCACTCCCCTAGCCTAGCGCCGGCGGGTGACTAATATATCTGGGAACAATACGGAATTGAAAGCCACGCTTACAACGGGTTGGCGAATATAATCATTTGATGAAGAGGGAAACAGCAATCTAACTGCTTCCCTCTTTTATTTTTAGCTTTTAGTAGATAGATAAAGAGCTCTATTTTGGGACGAAGCAATGAAAGTGCATACGGCTACCATCTTTCTGCCGTTTGTCAATTGGTAACTCATGTTACGCACCGGGTAAGTAGCGTATCACCCGGCCATATTCATGGCCAGGCTACTCTAGACCTGGACAACAAAAGGAGCGCTTCAAAGAAGAATGCCCCTTTTGTTACTTTAGACCGCCAACGAACTGTGCGGTTTTTGTTAGGATGGCGTAGCTAGGCCTGGCACACTCGCAGCATTACAAGCAGTGGGATAGCTGCCGTTTACGGATCTTTACCAACATCAAACCGAATATTTCTACTTACGCGGCGATACTGTTTGGCCGGTTGCCAACCGAGGGCGAAGCCATAATGCGACGCTGTTGGTCGGTCACGTTTGGATAGTCGTCTGCATTGTAATAAGTAGATGCCCAGGAAGAGTGGCCTGGGCTAAATTTATACAACAGAGCGCGCCGTTCGTGGTCCGCGGCCCAGGGCATCGTGCCGTGGATTAAGGCTTCGGTGAAGATCAAGGCGTCGCCTGCTTCCACCGCTGGCTGCACGACATAATGGGGTCGGCGCTCGAACATGCGCACATCGGCGGGTACGTTATCAACGAAGTTGCTCCTGTGGCTGCCAGGGATGCAGGCAAAACCGCCATCGCCCACATTGGCATGGGTGAGAAAGAAGGTGACAACCGTCAAGCCATTACGCATAACGCCGTCGCGATATTTGTACCAGTGATCGGCTTCACGGTCACCTTCGCCGCCGTGCAACCCGCCGGCGCGACCGCCTTTGGTCATAAAGATGCAATAGTCATGGTCAATGCGGAATTTAGGCCCCAGCAGCTCGAGCAAATAGGGCACCATATTGGGGTGATCGATCAGCGCCTGTGCTGGTGCGCCCCAGCGTGAAACCTGGCTGGTGCGGCGGTCAGCCTGATCTTTTTTCGCCGTAAAAATCTGGTCGGCCAGTGCGTTGAGCTCGGCTACTTCTGCCGGGGTAAGCACATTTTTAATTACAATATAGCCTTCAAGATCGAACATAAATTTTTCTTCGGGCGTCATCGCTTGCCTTGCTTTCTGGTCATGGATAGATGATTAAAATTGGAATATTAGATCGGTTGAGCGTTAGTATAGCGGGCTTACGCGGGTTGAGCAAGCGCGAAAAAATTGCGCTAAGTGGTGATTAGACTATTACTAATCACCACTTACTCTCTCCGCTACTGTGCCAACCGCGCCTCTTCCAACTTGCTCAACAGTTCATCCAAATCAAACGGCTTGCTCGCCTGTGGATCGCTGACGATCCGGCGTAAGATGTCATCCAAGCCAAATTGTTGGCGATCATCAATGCTTAAGAAGTAAGGAATCCCGACTGTTTCACTGTTCTGCACCAGTTGAATACCCTGTTGCACGGTCGCCGGTAATTCACCGGCGCCGTCCATGATCCGCGCTGGCGCATAGAGCCCAGAATTGGCATTCTGATAGAGGATAGCTTGGGCTTGCTCTGAACCCAGGTAGGTCAAGAAGGTAAGCGCCTCGCTTCGATGCGGGGCATTGGCTGGGATCATATAGCCAATTGAGAAGACAACTTCGCTGCTAGGCAGGGTTGGATCGATGCTGGGAAAGGGGAAAAAGTCGAGTTCAGGGCGAAACGTTGCGGGCAGATCGTCCATATAGAGTGAGCCGCTCAGCACCATCGCCGCCTTGTTGCTCACCACCTCACCCTTGTCGCCGCGGATGGTTGCCATGAGGCTGGTAAGCGAACTCATGTTGCGCGCATCTTCTAGAAAATAACCTTGATTAAACAGCGATCGCCAGAGCTCAAAGACGGCGCGCACGCGTGCATCGTCGTATGGGATTTCGCCATTGCCCAGTTGACGGTGAAAGTCCGCCCCATTCAACCGCAAATCCAGGTAGTCGATCCAGAGTGCGGCCATAAACGGATCACTGCCACTGAGCGACAGCGGCGTGACACCGTTGACCAGCAACGTGTCGCACAGCGCCATAAATTCGTCCCAAGTGCGTGGCGGCTGTAAATTGTATTGGGCAAAGACTTCCTTATTGTAGTAAATACCATTCCAGTTGTAGCCAATCGGCAGGAAGTATTGTTTGCCATCGCGCTCGCTCAACGCGCGCAGATTGGCGGGGTAGGCATCGACAAAGCCAGCCTGTTGCCAGAGGTCAGAGATATCAGTAACCAAGTTTTGTTCAATCGCTTGATCGAGCCAGCGGCTGGGCGCAATCGTGATTACGTCGGGCGGTGTGGTATCCGTGAGATATTGGAGCGGCGATTGACGAAATTCTTCGGAGTCAATCTTGAGATTGGGATGATCGGCCTCGAACTGTTTGATCAAGGCATCCTCGGCGGCGGCCAGCACCCCAAAAGTGACGTAACGCAGGGTGATTGGCTCGGGTGGGACCGTGGGCGGGGCTTCTTCGCCAAACAGGCCGCAAGCCGTTACGAAGAGGGTGGTCAGGATGATGGCGAAGGCATAACCACTGCGTGATTTGAATCTTTTCATAGGTTTTCCTCTATATCGGGCAGGTATATTGGTCAGGGCCGCTTCCTATAAGGCGGAATGTTGTTGCACCCAACGCCGTTGACGCGCCGCTGCGGGCGCAAAAAATTTACGTTCGGCTACTTCTGCTGTTTCGACAAACAGTTCTAGTTCGGCTATGCTTCCCCACTACAACCGTTGATGAAGGAAAGAAAATTATGAACCACGAACAAGTTGCCATCCACGAAATCTTACAAGCCGAACAAGCCTGGACTGCGGCATTTCTTCAGCTTGACCTGGCCACTATCGACCAACTGATGGCCGATGATTATAC
>JBBRVA010000330.1:0-8363 GCA_038247295.1 Caldilineales bacterium
TCAACAGTGCCGGGCACGTTGTGTCCACCAATCCAACAACGTGCCCGGCACTGCCCGAACTATTTGAACATCATAACCCTATTCCAGGCGCGCTGGCCAGCCAAGTGCCGGGCACGCGGTTCAATCTAGCGCGTGCCCGGCACTTGATGACGAGACAACGTGGGGGGAAGCATTCAGCTTGATGAACTCGTCAACAGTGCCGGGCACGTTGTGTCCAGGGCACGGCGGGGAGCGCGCCCAAAGAGATCCCGGGTTGCGACGGATCAGCCAGCGCCGGACGCGGCCGATCAAAGGCAGGGTAAGCGGGCAATGTTACATGGACATTGACCGGGACATTGACCGGGACATTGACCGGGACATTGACCGGGACATTGACCGGGACATTGACCGTAGCCTGATTTTGATCGCGCCCGATGAAGTCTTTGCCCGTCGTCACGTCGCCGTGAACGTACGTCCCGCCGCCGGTGGCAATCTTTGGTTCTGGCTCGGTTTTCTGCTGCTCGGTCATGGTCGTTTGGGTTTCCTGCAAAGCACTGTGGAAGCATACCAACATCATACAGGGAAATCGGCAGATTTGCAATAGGCTGCTCCAGTTTACGCGTAGCTTGTCATGTTGAAATGCGTGGTCTGCTATCCGCACAATGTCGGTCACGGCATGGAAATTCAGTCGCTAGTCGAGTCCTGTCTGCAAACCAAGGAGGAAGGCTGGAAAGAGGTGAAAATGGTGAGTGTCGCCGCCGTGACGACCACACTCGATCCGGAAAGCTGCGCCCTGCTCAGTAATCGTTGGCGTTCTACCTGTGCAGCCTTTGCGCTCGCTTGAAATTCTCGCCTAGATTTTGGGCTGCACCCTCCCCTAAAAGCACAGTTGGGTGAGATGGGGCTTTCGTGTATACTGCAACGCAACCAAACTAATTTTGCAAGGAGCCACCAATGTCCAACCAACCTAAAATCGATTGGACGCCCACGGAATATCTGGCGCATGAACGCGCAGCCGACAGCAAGCATGAATACTGGGCAGGGGCAGTCTACGCCATGGCCGGCGCCAGTGCGCGCCACAATTTGATTGTTACCAATCTAATTGCTGAATTGCGCACCCAACTCAAATCCCGTCGCGATTGCACGGTTTACCCCAGCGATCTGCGTGTCAAAACCTCTGCAACAGGATTGTACACTTATCCAGATGTTGTGGTGGTTTGTGGCAAGCCCCAATTTGAAGATGATATACAGGATACCCTGCTCAATCCAACTGTTATTGTAGAAGTGTTGTCAAAATCGACCGAGAGTTACGACCGCGGGGCTAAGTTTGAACATTATCGCACGCTCGACTCACTGGCTGAGTATATTCTCGTTGCGCAAAATAGCTACCACGTTGACCATTATGTGCGTCAACCAGACGCACAATGGTTATTTTCCGAAGCGAAAGAATTAGAGCACGTGGTCGAGTTATCCAGCATTAGTTGCACGTTGGCGGTAGCCGAGTTGTACGACAAAGTGGAGTTGCCACTTCGGCCTCGGGTTCTGAAAGAAATGAATCAAGCAGAACACTATTCAACCCAGTAAGCGATAAGATTGTTATTAATCGAACGCGCCCTCTGTTTCGCTTTGGGCATGGATTAATTTTTGGATGGTTAAACGCTGCAACCCTAGCAACCCAACAGGAGGAACCAAATGAAAATTACCAACATCGAATGCTATCCCGTCTGGGGTGGCCAACGCAACTTTCTCTTCGTCGTCGTCGATACGGACGAAGGCATCTCCGGCGTGGGCGAGGCGGGTATCACCGGGCGCGAACTAGCCGTGATCGAGCACATGTTCGGCGTTCACATCCTGTGCACTACCTGATGCCGCTTCCTCGGTCAAACGTGCAAGAGGCGAATATTTATACTCGTAGTTGTCATTGATACGTTAGCGAAAGGATCATGATGAACGCAGCGATAAAAATTTTACTGGTGGATGATGATGACCTAATCCGCGAGAACCTAAGCGCGCTGTTGGAACGCGCGGGCTTTCAGGTAACAACGGCCGAGAATGGGCAGAGTGCGCTCGATCTCTTGGCGCGGCAGCGACCCGACATTGTCGTGCTGGATGTGATGATGCCCAAGCTGAATGGCCGCGAAGTCTTGCGTCAACTGCGTCAAAACAGCGACTGGCTGCCGGTCATCATGCTCACGCAGGTTGGTGACGCCACCGAACGGGCCATGGCGATCGAGGAAGGCGCGGATGATTATCTCAATAAACCATTCGATAGCCACGAACTCATTGCCCGGATTAAAACCGTGCTACGCCGTGTCCAGGTCGGGCAACCGCCACTGACGGCTTCAGCAAAGCTGAGAAGTGGGGCTGTGCTACTCGATCGTGCGGCGCGCCGGGTCTTTTTGGGCGATCAGGAACTAACATTTACACCCAAAGCCGTCACCTTATTGGAATATTTGATGACCCACCTCGACGAGTTAATTAGTCGCGAGCGCTTATTGGACGTGGTTTGGGGATGGGATTGTGCCGTTGGCGGGCGGGCCGTCGATACGCGCATCGCCGAAATTCGCAAAGTGTTGGCTGATAACCCGACTCAACCACGGTATATCGAAACTGTGCCGGGGCAGGGCTATCGCTTTATTGGTGAGGTCGCCCGCAGTGGATAAAAAGCCGTCGATGCCGATCAAATGGGAATGGATCGCGCCCTTTTTCCCCGCGCTGCTGGGCGTGGTCATCGTCACGGTGTTGGACGCTTTGGGAATCATCAAATTTAATTTTTCCATTCATGTCGTGGGCAGCCTGATCATTATGACCGGGTTGATGGGGACAATTATCCTCGCCTCGATTCTCTTGTCGCGCGAAGCGGTGAAACAAATGCAGCGCGTCAGCCTGCGCCAGGCACGGCAAGAGGACGCTGTCGAACGCAACCGCTTCTTGCGCCGGCTTGATCATGAGCTAAAAATCTGCTGACGGGCATCAACCTTGCCATGACCAACATGGCCGCGGCGGAAGATGCGGATACGCGGCAGCGCCTGCTGCAACAGATCCAAACCGAGTTAACCCGCTTAAATCATATGGGTGTGTTTCATCTGAGTTGAACGAGGAGGGAGCATTCTCTAATGCGACCAGAGCAGCGTTAGAGAACGCTGCCTCCTCAACCCAAATGAATCACACCCAAATCATATCGTAGTTGACTTGCGGAAAATCGCCAGTGTCAGCGGTCAACCATTGGAAATGTCTGTGGTTGATCTGACGGCGTTGCCGCAAGAAGTTTATGCCCAAGCCCACGAAGAATCCCCTGCGAACGAACACAATCTCCAGGTAGCACTGCCCGATCCACCGAAAAGCCTGTCGAAAATCATGGGTGATCAAGATTTGCTGCTGGTGGCGTTCTATAACTTGGTCAATAACGCGCTCAAATATACCCGTGCCAGTGATACGATTACGCTGCGCGCTGCTGTCGAGGAGGAAATGGTTGTAATCGAGGTGTGCGATACGGGCATGGGGATTGGTCCGGCTGAATTGCCCTACATCTGGGATGAGTTGTATCGATCTGAACAGGTGCGCCATATCCCGGGGAGCGGGATCGGGCTGGCGTTGGTCAAAGTGATTATCGAGCGCCACGGTGGCAGCATCGAAGTACAAAGCCAACTCCAACATGGGACAACCATGCGGGTTTATCTGCCCACACTTTCTCTCGCTTGAGCCGTATCGAAGCGAATACAGCCTGTTCCAATTCGTAACATCCTCGTCATCCCCCCTAAAACAATGGTCTCTTATAAACGCCGTATATCCCTCTCCCATTGTCACCCAATCCCTCTTTGGGGAGACGACAGGGTTCATGATCCGCTGCTATACTTTTCTCTGGTTGGGCGGCTATAGTGCCTTTTTTATGCATCGTATGACAAGCCGTATTGTCCAACCCTGTCACAGTGGCATGTAAAGCCAGATAGGAAATAACAAAGTGGATAACAAACCCACCTTACCTCAACCAGACCTGAACGACAACAAAAAACAGCATGAGCAACGGCAAAAACAGATCCGCACCTATATTGGCTATATAGCCGCTGCGCTGATTGCGCTCTGGTTCTTTCAGCAATTTTACTTGGCGCCACGCGCCCAGCAGACGAGCGAAATCACCTACAGCACATTCAAACAAAACCTCGCCGCGGGACAGATCATCACAGTTGTGATTGGCGACAGCAGCCTCACCGGCACAATGAAAAATTCTCAGATTAGTACGCCGACAAATCCAGTGACCAATACGGTGCCTTTTGACACGGCGTTTACGGCGGGCGATGATCCCAAATTGGTCGAGGAACTCCAAACTGCTGGCGTGCAGTTCAGTTTCCAGCGCCCAGCAAACCCGATTGGTGGTTTGCTGCTGGCGTATGGTTTGCCCTTACTATTGCTCGGTAGCTTCTGGTTTATGATGTCGCGCCGGATGGGTCAAGGCGGAGCCGGCGGCTTGGGCGGTATTTTTAATGTCGGCAAAAGCAAGGCCACCGAGGTGAAGCCGGAGGCGATTGGTGTCACGTACAAAGATGTAGGTGGGGCGGATGAAGCCATCGCCGAGTTACAGGAGATCATCCAGTTTTTGAAAACGCCAGAACAGTTTACCGCCCTGGGTGGACACATTCCCAAAGGCGTGTTGCTGGTGGGTCCCCCCGGCACCGGCAAAACACTCTTGGCCAAGGCTACAGCCGGTGAAGCCAGCGTCCCCTTCTTTGAAACCAGCGGGTCCGAGTTCATTGAGATGTTTGTCGGCGTTGGTGCAGCCCGTGTGCGCGATCTCTTTATCAAGGCGCACCAGGTTGCGCCTGCCATCGTCTTTATCGACGAGATTGACGCCATCGGGCGCAGTCGTGGCGGCGTGATCAGCATGGGCGGCAATGACGAACGTGAGCAAACGCTCAACCAGTTGTTGGCCGAGATTGATGGCTTTAAGACCGACACCGGAATGCCCGTTATCATCATGGCGGCCACCAATCGGCCGGAAGTACTGGATCCAGCTCTGCTGCGCGCTGGGCGCTTTGATCGGCAAGTGGCGGTGGGTAATCCTGACCGAGAGGGGCGTCTCCAAATCTTAAAGATTCACAGCCGCGCAATCAAGCTGGCACCCGATTTTGACCTTGAGCGCGCCGCCCGCATGACACCAGGCTTTAGCGGCGCCGATTTGGCTAATGTCATGAATGAAGCTGCGTTGCTCGCCGCACGCCACAACGCCATGGACGTGACACTGGGTGACTTCGAGGCGGCCATTGAAAGAGTTGTCGCCGGGTCGGAGAAAAAGACCCGTGTGATGAACGCGTTAGAACGCAAAACCGTGGCCTATCACGAGTCTGGTCATGCCTTGGTCGCGGCGTTGACGCCCAATGGTGATCCGGTCAGCAAGATCAGCATTATCCCGCGCAGCCGTGGTTCGCTGGGGTATACTATGCAAATGCCCACCGAGGATCGTTATTTGCTGACCATGAATGAACTGCTCGACAAGATCACGGTGATGCTGGGCGGGCGGGCGGCCGAAAAAGTGATCTTTGACACGCTCAGTACGGGCGCTAGCGACGACATTATGCGCGCCAGTGAATTGGCCCGCCGCATGGTAACAGAATATGGCATGAGCGAAAAGCTGGGTTCCGTGCGCTATGCCGGCCAACAGTTGCAATATCTGGGCGGTGCCGTCCAAGATGACAGCCAGATCAGCCCGGCCACGCGCCAACTGATCGACGGCGAAGTTCAACGGATTGTCACGGAGCAGTATGCATTGGCCTACGGCTGCCTACAAGCACATCGGGCGGCGCTAGAGAGTTTAACCGCCCAATTGTTACAGCAAGAAACGGTTGATGGCAGCGCAGTCAAACAGGCATTGGCGCGCGAGACCCAGCTTGCTGAGCAAAATGGGCAAATTTCCAATGGCGTGGCCGCCAGCGCAGGGGTCAAGTAAATTTGTGCAGGTAACATCCACACTTTAAAAGGAATTAACTGATGACTGTACAAGTAAAGCGCGGACAAAAAATCCGTTCCTTCCTGCGCGAGAATCCGCTGCCCGCTCTGGCCTTGCTAGGGTTGGTGATTGGCGCGGTGGCACTTCTGATTTTTCAACAAGCGGCGCTGGCGGATTGGATCTGGCTGGCCGTTTTGATCGGCTGTGGCGCGCCCGTAGTTTGGAAGACGGTGCGTGGCATGCTGCGCGGCGAATTTGCCGCCGACGTCGTCGCCATGCTGGCGATTGTAACGGCCGTCATCATGCACGAGTACTTCGCGGGTGTGATCATTGTCATCATGCAAACCGGCGGTGAGGCGCTTGAGGTCTACAGCTTGCGCCGCGCTTCATCTTCCCTTAGCGGTCTGTTGGCCCGCGCCCCCAGCAAAGCGTTTCGCAAACAGACCGAGAGCATGGTCGAAATCAGCGTAGACGCGGTGCAGATTGGCGACGTTCTTGTGGTGCGCGCCAATGACCTGATTCCCGTCGATGGCGTGCTGCTTTCCGAACGGGCAGACGTGGATGAGGCGGCGTTAACCGGCGAGCCGCTGGCGCGGCCAAAGCAGAACGGTGACAAACTGTTAAGCGGCAGCGTCAACGTGGGCGATGCCTTTGACATGCGTGCCGATAAGCGCAGCACGGATAGCCAGTATGCACGCATTGTGGAACTGGTGCGCAAGGCCCAGGCGGAAAAACCACCGCTGCAACGGCTGGCCGACAAGTACGCCGTGTGGCTGACGCCGGTGACGCTGATCATGTGTGCGCTCGGCTGGCTGATCACGGGTGATGCGCAGACGATTCTGGCTGTATTGGTGGTGGCGACGCCCTGCCCACTGATTTTGGCCGTGCCCGTCGCGGTGATCAGCGGTATCAACCGCGCCGCGCAGGCAGGCATCATTGTCAAAGGCGGCACGGCGATTGAGCAGATCGGGCACGCGACGGCGGTGGTCTTCGACAAGACCGGCACGCTCACGGTGGGCATGCCGGTCTTTGAACACATGGTGGTGTTTGCCGGCAACGCCGACAACCACGTCAATGGGGCGAGTAACGGCACGGCCAGGCTAGACGAACACGATCTGTTGCGCTTGGCGGGGAGCGTCGAACAACTATCGACCCATTTGTTGGGGCGCACGCTGGCGACAGCGGCGCAACAGCAATTTGGCCCATTGGCGATGCCCGATCACTTCCGTGAAATACCAGGCAAAGGGATTGAAGCGGACCTGGATGGCCGCCACGTACTCGTGGGCTCGCCGGCCTTTTTGCTGGAGCAGACGAAGCAGCCCATTCCTACACAACAAGTGCCGACGGACGAAGCCCTCGTGACCTACATCGCGGTGGATGGATCACCCCAAGGCATGGCCTTTTTCGATGATCAGATGCGCCCTGGCGTACCGGAGTTACTTAAACGGCTGCGTACATTGGGTGTCCAGCGCACGGTGATGTTGACCGGCGACAATGCCAAGCACGCCAATGCGATTGGGCAGCAAGCGGGGGTCGACGAGGTGGCGGCCAATCTACTGCCCGAGGACAAGGTGCGCGCCGTCGAGCAGTTAAAGCTGGCGTATGCGACCGTGGCGATGGTGGGAGATGGCATCAACGACGCGCCCGCGCTGGCGACGGCCACGGTGGGCATCGCGATGGGCGCGCATGGCACCGGCATCTCCGCCGAAGCCGCCGACATTGTGCTGCTGGTGGACGACGTGAGCAAAGTGGCCGAGGCGATGGAGATTGGTCAACACATGGTGAAAATTGCCAAACAAAGCATCTTCATCGGTCTCGGTCTGAGTTTAAGTTTTATGGTATTGGCCGCCTTTGGCCTCATCCCCCCCACAATTGGCGCGTTGCTGCAAGAAGCCGTGGATGCAGCTGTAATCTTAAACGCGCTGCGCGCCCGCTAACGCTACTTAATATCAAGACAAAATGGGGCAAACTCACCGACGATGAACTTGACCAAGTCGCTGGGCATCGCGAGAAACTGCTTGGTTGATTCAGAGTTCTGCGTGGACTCGACTATCTGCAGAGCGGGGGGCACCCCAAACGCGCGTTTAGCCGAAGCGATCGACCTTGTTGCGTCCAAGCGCACTGCAGATGGACGCTGGCCGCTTGAGAATGTGCATGCTGGCCAGTTGGACGTCGCGGACGCCGAGCCGAGCGTGGCGGAGGGCCGACCGAGCCGGTGGAACACGCGGCGCGCCTTGCACGTGCTGGAGTGGTATTCGGCATGAAGACAAACCCAGACGTTGCAGCAAGGAACAGGCCACAGCCCGCCCCCCGTCCAGTGGCAATTGCGGTGGCCTAACATGCGCGTGAACCCGACAGCTGGCAAGTAGCGTGGTTAGCTGAAGTCCCAGGTTGTTCATTGCCGGCTGCGGGTTAGGCGGCACGTTCGGCGTTAATGAACAGA
>JBBRVA010000331.1:0-8332 GCA_038247295.1 Caldilineales bacterium
GACAAGTCTATTCGTAAATCGTAAATCAAAAATCGTAAATTATTCTAATGCCAGCGTACCAAAATACGCCGGCTTGTGAAAATCAGCCGGTTCGGTCATCGTCGGCGACCACGTACTAAATTCCGGTTCGGCATCGCGCGGTCGTTCAATGCGGTAGAAGTTGGCGCGCCAGATGGTTAGAAGCGGACCGGTCACGCCCAGCGAGGCCCAGGGGATCGCCATCACCGCCCACCAGTGATTGGCCGCATCATTGCGCCCGGCCTGCCAGCGCAAGTTAGGACAATCCCAGCCAAAATCGGTGACTAGATGGGCGCGGTCGCTGGCCGGATTGTAGACGGTTAGATCCAGCAACACGCCATTAGGGCTAACTTCGAACTCATAGTAATCCACCGGCGTGGCTTCACCCGCGCCGATAAAGACTTCGACAACTTCTTCATCGTAAATGGGATCATCGCGTTGGGTCGAAATGCCCCAGATATCGCGATCGTCACAGTCGAAACGCACAAAAAAGGCCGTTGCGTTGTAGCAAATACGCGCCTTAGTCTGCTGGAGGGCTGGCCCACTGTTATCGGCCAATCGAAAGGAAGGCAACGGCGTGGCGACAGCCCAATCCCAGGCCATCAGATCGGCAGCATGCCAATCCTCGGCCACGCGGGGCACGACGAGGCGGGGTAGAATTACATTCATAGTGGCTTTCTCCGTGTGGTCTGTTGGCGCTGGATAACTGTTGGCACTCTACCATAGGGCAGATTGAGTGTCAATCTGCCAAGAATTTTGGGCGCTTTGCCAGCATTACGCGATTGACATTGTCAACCACCATCATTATACTAATTCACACACACTTTGCTACAACACAATCAACGCCGGCCTCCGCGCACTAGCTTACCATTTTTACTTTCTAATAGTATTCAGATCCAAGGAGAAGAACTATGTCCCGTCGAGAAGAAGAGATTTTGGTGAACAATGCCCTGCTGAAGCAATTACAGCGTGGCATGATCAACCGCCGCCAGTTTATGACGCGCGCGATGATGGCTGGCCTGGCACTCAGTGGGGTGAGCGCCTGTATGCCCGCGCCGGGTGCAGCGCCTGCCGCTCCGGCCGCTTCTGGCGGCGCGGCAGCCACGGCGGAACGCCCACTGACACCTAGCTTTTACCAGTGGATCGTCGATCTGCATCCCAGTATCCCAACCGTCAACGAGCAATTCCCCGAACTTAACTTCCAGATTGCGCCCGTCGAGGGCTTTGGCATCGAGCGCTTTGTGGCCGAGGCCAAAAATCAGGAGAGCACCTGGGATGTCTATGTGGGCATGACGCCCTTTGTCGAGATGACGGCGCTGATCGAGGCCGATGTGATCGTGCCCTGGGATGATGTGATCCCGGCGGATGTGATCAACGATCTGATCCCGTCGATTCGCGATGAGTGTACCGTGGATGGCAAACTCTACAGTTGGCCCTTCTTGCTCGACGTGATCGGCCAGGGCTGGAATTCCGAGATCACCGACAAAGCCGGTATCACCAATGTACCTGGCACTTGGGACGAATATTTGACGAACTCCAAGCAGGTGATGGATTCGGGCGCGGCGCTCTATGGCTGCACCTTCGATTCGCACGGCTGGCGCTCGCTGGTTCCCTACACCCACAGCCTAAGCACCGATGTCTATACCGATGAAGGTTTGTTCAACTTCACCAGCGAACCGGCAATTGCTGCCTTGCAGTTGATGAAAGAGATGATGGCCCTCTCCAGCCCGGACATTCTGCTTGAAGGTACGACCGATGCGGGTGTCAATGGCACGCCGGACGAAGTGGCCTTTGCCGCGCAGAAGGTAGCCTATTACACCAAGTACTTCAATGCCCCCTTGCGCATGGCCGCCAACTGGCCCGATCCAACTAAACTGAAAATGGCCGCACTGCCCAAGTTCATCGACGGCGAAGGCGCCACCGTCTTCTGGACCACCGGCTCCTGCCTCTTTAAACATGGCAAGAACCGTGAAAAAGCGGCCGAGTATGTGAAGTCGCTCACCTACGACAGCCAGATCTGGCAGGATTCGATTGCCGGCACACCGACGGCCCATCCCGGCCAGTTGCCGCCCTACAAGTCGATCTACGCCGAGTGGGATGCCAGCAAACCAGAGTGGATGCCCGACTTCGTGGGCCTGGTGCGCAGCCAGTTGGATAGTGCAAAGGCGATCACCAATCATAAGTTTGGGTTATCGCAGTTCAATATTGGCAAACCCTACTGGGAAAAATTCCTCAAGGGTGAAGTCACCGATCCGATGGTGGCGATGCAAGAAGTGATGGATGCCGTCAAGGCAGAGATGGAAAAGGGCTAGATTGGTGACAGGATGAAGGGATGACAAGATGATGCCGACCGGTGGTCGGATGATGACAGGATGACAAGATGAGTAACCCTTTGTCACCCCTTCATCTTGTCATCCTGTCATCCTGTTAGATCTCGAAATTAAAGCGGTATCCATCTGGACAAAGATCATGACAACCACAACACCCGAAATTAGCCTGCGCCGCGCCGAAGCGAAGCCGCGCCAGCGGGGCAGCGATATGGCTAACTGGCTCTTTTTGCTGCCAGCCGTTTTCTTTTTCATCAGCTACATGCTCTACCCGATCTTGCGCGTGCTTTTTATCAGTTTTACCGACTATAAATACCTAAGCCAAGATCCTGTGCAATTTATCGGCGTGCGCAACTATGTCGAAGCCTTTGCTGACCCGCTCCTCTATGCTGGTCTCTCACGCGCCGCCCAATTTACGCTGATGTTTCTGCCCGGCACAATCTTGATCCCCCTGGTGTTGGCCGTGTTGGTCGATCGGGTGCGGCACGAAGGGGTGGCAACCTTCTATCGCATCATTTTGCTGATCCCTGCCGTTATCCCCGGCCCGCTGATCTTCGTGCTCTGGAAATGGATGTACGACTTTCAGATCGGGCCGATCAACTATATCCTGGTCAATGTGCTCGGCATCTTTACCCCGCAGACTGCGCCGCAGTGGCTTGGTGGCACCAGCCTGACGCTGCCAGCGGTGGCACTGTTTGAAATCTGGTGGGGGTTGGGCTATCACACCGTCTTCTTCCTGGCTGGGCTGGCCGCGATCCCGCGTGAACTGTACGAAGCGGCGCGGATCGACGGTGCGAATGAGTGGAATCTGCTCTGGCGCATCACTGTACCCCGCCTGCGCCCAATTATGGCCGTCTTGGTGGTGTTGCGCTTCGGCTCGGCTATGGCCGTAATCGATGAGTACTTGATCTTTGGCGGCTTTAACCGCGCTTCGCCCACCTACACCTGGACGGTCTACATGTACGATCTGGCCTTCAAACTGGGGGACTGGCTGCAAGGCTACGCCGCCGCCATCGGCTGGATCGGCGCGCTATCGATGATGGTAGTGGTGGCGGGGTTGTTGTACTTGTTCCGTCCGCAGGATGGGTAAGCGGTAAATTGTAAGAAGTAATTAGTAAGTTGTGACTCAGTCGCTCACATGTAATACGCTCTGCGTACTAGTCGTCTGACCATTTTTGCACACAGATTTCGTCGCTATGCTTATCGATAACAAGGGAAATCTGTGTTTATCTGTGAAATCTGTGTACAAAAATTAAAAACTAAATAAGTGATGTTACGCAGCTTCTCCTGGGAGCGCCGGCATCCTGCCGGCCTGACGCCAGGGATGGCAGCGTTCCGAGTGCGTAACATGAGTAAATAATCAGACCAAAGCGCCAAGATAACGAGTAACTTATGCATACAACTGCCTCCTCTACCCACTACCGCCAGCGCGCACGCATAGGCGTCATCCTTCGCCATGTGGTGATCAACTGTTTTGTCTTGATCATCCTGTTGCCGCTGGCCTGGGTGCTACTGCTCTCGATCAAGTCGATCCCAGATGCTTACACAGGTACGCTCTGGCCAGAGAATTTTGATTTCAGCCATTACGGCTATGTCTTGCAGAAGATTGAGACGTTGCCGCGCAATCTGTTTAACAGCATTTATGTAACGCTATCCACGGTCTTGATCACCGGCATTTGCGCCGTACTGGGTGGCTATGCGCTGGTACACTTGAAAGTGCCAGGCCAACGCATCGTACTCTTGATGCTGCTGGCCTCACTCTACTTTCCCGTGCGCGTTGTCTCGCTAATTTCGATCTTCGAGATTCAGCGCAACCTGGGCCTGATCAATACGACTGGTGGGTTGATTTTGCCCTACGTGACGCTCAACTTGGCGATCAGCATCCTGATCATGCGCAGTATTTTCGAGCAGATTCCGCACGAATTGGTGGATGCCAGCCGCATCGACGGCTGCGGCGCCTGGCGTACGCTCTGGACGGTGATGCTGCCGCTGATCACAAACGGCCTGGCTGTCGTCATCATTGTCAATTTTGTTACGGCGTGGGGTGAATATCTGCTGGCGGCGACGCTGACCAACGACCAGGCCGTGCGCACGCTGCCGGTGGTGCTCGCTTCGGCCCACGGCGGGATGGGCCAATGGTCCTGGCCGCGCATTGCCGCCGTCTATGTGATCGCGATCACACCGGGGATTGTCGTCTTTGGATTTGCGCAGCGTTTATTCTTCAAAGGGTTGATCGAAGGGGCATTGAAGGCGTAGACATTAGTGGATGTAGTACAAATGGAAGAATCATTTCCCTCTTTGGCATATTATGTACTCACTTCTGCCTCTTGTGCCAGACCATGCAGGGTTATAGTCAAATTATTTAATACATCCCGACCGACGATAACTTCTGCGTTTAACGAGGAGGCTACAGCGCGGATTCCGTGAATTGTATATTCGCCAATATGGATGGTGACAAGATACAGGTTGACCATTTCTCGCACACCGGTAACGCCGCGCATGCCGCGTCTTTGCACATAACGTGCCCCGGCGGCATTAAGAATATTTTGGGGGATCATGGTGGCATCTGCACCTGTGTCAAGCAAAGCCATTATTTTGAGTCGAGGTGGCGTTCCATCTGATGGTCCAACCCCAATCTCAATGACAGGCGCGGCGGGATCATACGATGGATCATAGGCAAAAAGCGAATGCATCAAATATCCTCTGCAAATCTCGGCGAACGAAACCGCAAATCCGGCTCCGGTAATGGTAACACTTGCTTCATTAAAACGATTTCATTCGGATAATGCTGATTAAGTCTTTGAAGAAGAGCTAATTCTGATCGATCATGATCAATCATGCGCCCTTGATATATAGCAACATATTCACCTGCATGCTGCTCCATTAGATTAACATGCATACCCTGATAGGCCGCTTCTTCCCGCTCCATCAAGCTTTCTTCGCTATTCTCTTCGTTCAATACGGCTTCA
The DNA here is from genome assembly GCA_038247295.1 of Caldilineales bacterium. GTDB lineage: Bacteria > Chloroflexota > Anaerolineae > Caldilineales > Caldilineaceae > JAPLGZ01. Next base: position 5,315 of record JBBRVA010000331.1, read on the forward strand.
GCTAAGAGAATGGCTTCGTTTAACACATCGGTCACATTTTGGCGTTTGGTTAAGGCAATACGTTCCGCCTTTTGATAAAGGCGCTGTGGAATCTTGATGGTGACTTCTACTTCCATCGGTTTGCCTCCAGTTGTGAATCGATCCTGCTTAGAGTAGTCTATAGTATACCATATATGCTACTTACACCTTGCGCCAGCCTACCTCCAGTGATTGCTATCGACTTAGCCACCCGCCGCTATCAGGATATCGGGATTGCGGTGCTGGTGCAGACCGCACAGGCGATCGATGTCCGGTTTGTGCGCCCCACGGCGCACGGGTTGACCGGCGTGCCGGATATAGCGCAGTTGGCAGATTTTGTCACTACACTCGCCCAAGCGGTCGGCGCCAGCGTGATCGCCATCGACGGTCCTCAAGCCTGGAAAGACCCAGACAACGGTCTGCTCCATTCACGCGTGAGTGAACGTCTGCTCCACACACAGTCTAAAGCTGGCTTGCCGGGTTTTTGTAAACCAGGCACAGGTTTGCGCTTTGTCAATTTCTCAATCGCCCTCTTTGACCAGTTTGCCGCGCTGGGCTGGCCACGTTTGGCCGGCCCTGTAACTTCGCCAGCCACGACTGGCCTTGCCGTCGAAATCTTTCCGACCGCCACCTGGCGTGCCCTGGGCTTAAAACCATTGCCCTCTAAACAAGCGACACAAGCTGGGGATATTGACGCCTGGCTCCAACGTTTACAAACTTTGCGACCACTGACATTGGAAAGTGCGCCGTCTCACGACGAGTTACAGGCACTGGTCGGCGGGCTAGCCGCGCTAGCGCTAGGCCAGGGTGAAACGGCTGGCGCGCAGTTGGTCGGACGGCCGCCTTTCCAATTGGACGGGATCTGGCGCGAGGGTTATATTGTGAATCTAGCTGACTCAAGTGAAGTTTTAACGCAAAATGCAAAGAGGAGATAATTCATGTCGAACGCATACGCAGCCGAAATCCGTGATCTCCATCAGTTCTTTCAAGATTGGTTCAGCGGCGCAATTGCGCAAACGGAGGCCAACTTTGCCCGCGTTACGACAGCGCTGAGCGAAAAGTTTACCTTGATCGCGCCCGACGGCACGTTGGCGGAGTATGCAACGGTAATCGGTTGGCTGCGCGGCGGCTACGGGTCACGCCCGAATTTTCGGCTGTGGACCGATAAGATTGTGGTACGCCACCAGCAGGGCGATCTAGCATTGGCCACCTACGAGGAATGGCAAACCATCGATGACCAGGAAAATGTGCGCCTGAGTACGACGCTTTTACGCGCCAACGCCAGCGCCCCGGCTGGCGTGGAATGGTTACATGTCCATGAGACGTGGCTACGGCGGGGAAAAGATTGATTAACGTGTAGGGAGCATCCTCAGATGCGAATCTGTTTTGCCAGACCTGCATCTGAGGACAGTGACCGCAAAAGGCACATACAAACTCGTTAAACCGCGGAGGAGGCGTTCTCTAACGCCGGGTCTACCACGAGACGCATTAGAGAATGCTCCCTCCGCGAATCACCCTGTATGTGCCTTTTGCGGTCACTGTCTGAGGATGCTCCCTACACAGTTTCTAAAAATTAAATAATCAAACGACTAGGTAGCGCGCATGATTTACATCAGCATCGGCCTCGCCTCTACCAACAAACAGATCGGCCAGCGGCGGACAACATGCGCGTTTTCGCTGTCCGGCTGCGGATTCCACTCCGGTTCATACAGGCGCGTAATGGCCAAGTTATTAGTGCGCAGCAGATCGGCGTAGTAGGTCAGGTTGCGATGGTAGTGGTTGTGCCCACCAAAGCTGTCAATGCGCCAAACCTGGGGGTCTTGATAATTCGCCACCTTGCGATACCAGACCCCGGTTGCTTCATCAAAATGAATCTTATATTGAAAGAAGCAGGGATGCAGAATCACAAAAATAAACCGGCCCGTGCTCGCCAACTGCTCGCCTATATCTTTGAAGAGCCGTTTCAGGTCAGGAATGTCCATCAGCACCATCGTCGATACGATGCGGTCGAACTGCTGCGCATGCGGCGGGATGCCGTAGGCCAGATCCGCCTGCACAAATTCGATGCCGGGATGGCGCGACCGCGCCTGCGCAAGTAGCCGGTCGGACCCGTCAACGCCCATACATGCGCCCCCGCAGCCTGCATCAGCCCACTGAGCCAGCCATCTCCGCAGCCTAGATCGAGCACGTTGAGACCATTCAGATCACCCAGGCATTCCCAGAGCACCGCTTCGAGTTGCCGATACATGGGGTTCTGGGCGGTGTCCGTATAACCGTCGTGTGTCGTATACTTTTCAGCAATCTTGTTCCAGTCGGCAATGTCATCACTCGATTGATTGGGCTTTATAAGCTCAGGTGGATTCATGGCGGACTTTCTCCGAATACAGGCAACTTTCCCCTCTATGCTGCGGCCGCCACGGCAATCGACGCCTCTAACACCGCTAGCCCTTCGTCCAATTCCTCGTCGGTAATCGTCAGCGGCACGAGGGTGCGCACACAGTTGGAGTAGAGACCGGCGCGGATCAGCATCAGGCCGCGTTTGTAGGCTTCCTCGACAATTTTCAACGGCGCGGCGGTGTTGGGTGTGCGGTCGTTGGGACCGTTAACGAATTCAACCGCCAACATCGCGCCCAAACCGCGCACATCGCCGATAATGGGGAATTGTTCTTTCCACGTCTGGAAACGCCCCATCATAATCTCCCCGATCTGCTCGGCGCGCCCGTTGAGATCGGACTCGGCCATCAGATCCAACGCCTTGAGCGCGGCTGCGCACGCCAATGGGTTGCCGCCATAGGTGCTGCCAATGCCGCCAATGTGCGGCGCGTCCAAAATTTCGGCGCGCCCGGTGATAGCGGCCAAGGGCATGCCAGCCGCAATCGACTTGGCTGTGATCACCAGATCCGGCTCAATGCCGCTGTGTTCAAAAGCAAACCAGCGCCCAGTGCGACAAAAGCCACTTTGCACCTCGTCGGCAATTAGCAAAATGCCGTGTTTGGTACA
>JBBRVA010000332.1:0-8331 GCA_038247295.1 Caldilineales bacterium
ATGTTTCTGATCATCGGCACGGCCAACGTCGATCTGCTTGTCTCTGGTTTCGCTAAAATGCCGGGCGACAGCAGCGACGAATTCACGACTAGCAACCTGGTTTTTTGCGACGAACCGCTCAAGTTGGTGCTGGGCGGCAACGGGGCCAATTGCGCCTATGTATTGGCCGGGCTGGGCGCACCCACTGCATTGGGGTGTGCGATTGGTGAAGATGAACTGGGCAAACTCGTCCAGGGTTGGCTGGCGCAACGGGAGATCAATCTGACCGGGCTGGTGCATAACCCCCAGCGGGCCACGGCCTATACGACAATTGTAATGGACAACGCGCTCAACCGGCTGGCCTTTCACCACCCCGGCGCGCTGGCGACGTATGGCGAGCAGGACCTGCCCGCTGAATTGTTGCAAGCCACGCGTGTCTTGCTCCTCACCGGCTACACCATTTTGCCCCAATGGCGTCCGCACGGCTTTGCCAATCTGCTGCGCCGCGCCCGCCAACAAGGTGCGCTCACCGCGGTTGACATCGGACCGGCAATTGGTCGGCCAGCCGATCTGGCTGAACTGACACCAATGCTGCCCACAATTGATTATCTGATCGCTAACCGGCACGAGTTGGCAGTCTGCACGAGTGCAGAAGATGCCGACGTGGGCGCCAAGCGGCTTTTGCAGGCCGGCGCCCGTTGTGTGATTGTCAAGCTGGGTAAAGCCGGTGCGACGATTCACAAGGCCGGCATGCATCTGCATGTGCCTGGCTTTGCTGTAACCACACGCTCGACCGTGGGCGCGGGCGATTCGTTTAATGCGGGTTTGCTCTATGGGGTGCAGGCCGGCTGGCCGCTGGAAACGGCGGTACGTTTTGGAAATGCTGTCGCCGCCTTAGTCGTCGGCCAAGCCCAGGGTATCCTCGGTAGCCCGACGTTGGCACGAGTCGAGGCGTTTATGCGCCAGGAGACGGAGTGAGTCAGTAGGGCAGTCGTGACTGTCTTACTGACTTACTGACCTACTGACCTACTGTCTTTTACTGTCCTACTTTCCCACTATTTACCAATCCCCAATCGCGCCAAAAAAGTCGGCCAACCCACATCAAGCGTCCGTTCGATCAGCGCCAATGTGCTGGCGTAGGCGGCCTTATTCTGACCGTAGGGGTCTTTCAAGTCGAAGCGTTCGCCGGCCAATTCGCTGAGCAGCAGCACCTTATACAAGTCTGCTGGTGAGTAGTGAAAGAGACTTTGACGATGTTTCTCTTCCATCACCAGGATAAGATCGGACTGCTGCAAATCCATTTCCGTGATCGGGGCGGCCATATGCTGGCTAATATCGATCTTTTTGGCATTTAATAGTTCCACGCCATAGGCGCTAGCTTTGTCACCAGCCCGCGCATAGACGCCCGCAGATCGTACCTCCACCTGCTTGGCAAGCCCGGCTGCTGCCAGCCTGGCTTGCAAGACACCGGCCACCATCGGCGAACGACAGATGTTGGCCGTACAGACGATTAAAACTCTTTTCAACGCTAACTCCTTGTTGCTCCGGACGAAAGTTCGTCGCACAGCTTGACAGTCCGTCGCACTCCGCTTAGAATGCGCCCTAGCAAACGGACATTATTTGTATGACCCATCTGGTTTTATTTTACACAACTTATGAAAAGTGATCTACTCTTAGTTCGTGAATTCTTTGTTCGGCTATGGGCCGAGTTTCAACCCCGACCCACGCCACAACCGCCCGTCCAGATTGACTTTCGTGACCGGATTAGCGTGATCACCTGGTTGGTCGTCTTTGGGCTAGGGCTGAGTCTGCTCTACAGCATCCCCACAACCATCGTCAGTTTTCGCGCCCTGGGGTCGCCGGTGACGATCTCGTTTACGACAACGATGGTGGCGGCGATGTTTATGGCCACCCTGGTTGCAACGGGCACCGAAAGTGTGATCCGCGTGCATCCGCGCTTTGCCGTGGTCACGCATCGCTCAGTCTGGCGCACCTGGCCTTTTTGGACGCTGCCAATGGCAATTGTGATCATTGCCGTTTATGTGTTGCCGCTGACGCCACCCGGTTTGGTGCGGGTGTTGGCGCTGCTCTTCAGTGGCGCTTTGCTTGGTTTTGCCTATTTTAGTCTGTATGCCACGGTCGAGCGCGGCCAGGCCGGTTTTCGCCGGGCGCGCTTTGTGCTCGATGCATTAGCGTACGGATCGGCGTTGATTCTCTTTCTTTTTGTCTACCAAACGCGCACCCGTAGCTTGCTTTCTGGTACATTAGTGGCAATGACGGCAATTTTGTTGGCGGTAGAGATTCTGCGCAGTACCACAGATCGACCGCGGACGATGCTCACCTACGGCGTGATCGTCGGCTTGGTCCTCGGCCAGGTGACGTGGGCGCTTAATTATTGGTCATCGCTCAATGGCCTAACCGGTGGCCTGCTCCTCTTGCTGATCTTCTATCTGCTGGTCGGTATTGCGCAACAAGGTTTGCAGGATCGCCTCAACAGCCGGGTCATGTTCGAATTTGTCATCTTTGCCCTGGTCGCGTTGCTCCTGATTGCCGTAGTAGGGCCTGGGTTTGGTCAGTAGCTGTACACCGATTTGAAAAATCGGTGTACAGCTACTGACCCGCCGCAGCCAACAACCGAGCATGATTGTGCTGCCACTGCGGCCGGTCTTGCGGCGCTTGGATTAAGGCAAGCAGGGTTTCCGTCAATAACCGGTTAATGGGTGTTGCTACCCCATGTTGTTCACCCATCGCCACCACGGCGCCATTCAGCCAGTTGATCTCGCTCTGTTGTTTCCCTGCACTTAGATCAATGTGCAAGCTGGGCATCTTGTCGCCCCGTGCGCCAAGTTGGCCGCGCAGAAAGTTGCGCAGCAATGGTTTGGGTACAAAACGGATTAAAGGCGCCAAAACTTTGAAGGGGTAGCGATCAAACTTAACGGGGACAATCCCGGCCGCGCGCATCACGCCAAGAGTTTCGCGCAGGGCTTCGGTCTCCAGATCGACCAGCGCAGGATCGTCAAAAACGGTGAAGGGTGCTTCATCTAGAATCGCACTAGTGGCATTGCCCAAAATATTCATCAACAGCTTGGTCCACTTCAAGCCGTGTGGATCTGAGTAGCGCGAGACGCTAAAACCGGCCGTCCGCAACACCTTTTGAATATCTACGACCCGATCTTGTGTCAATGCCGGGTGCCACGCACTGAGACCAATACTAAATTGGGCCTTGCTAATTTGAATGACGCCGGGCTGCGGCACGCTGACCGGGGTAGAGATCGAGCCGGCAATCACATTGGCCTCGCCCACCGTGGCCGCAATTAGCTCTTCGTTGCCCACCCCATTCTGGAGGCTCAGCACGAGTGGCAGTTGAGCCCCTGCCGTTTGTCCAGCCGTGGCCAACTGCGCTAATGCCCGCGCCGTATCGTAACTTTTAACGGTCAAGACGGCCAGATCATAAGCGCCTGCCCCGGGTTGAAACGCTTCATCCATGCTCCCAACGGCTGTGATATTAAAAATGGTGCTGCTACTCTTTTGGTCGCGCAGCACAAGCCCTTGCTGACGAATGGTGTCGGCAAAATGCGGTCTGCCAACCAGGGTGACAGCATGGTCACAGAGGGCCAATTTGCCGCCCACCAGACAGCCAATGGCCCCCGCGCCGATGATTAAAACGTTCAAGATGGCTCCAGAGGGTAGGGAAATAGGTAATTGGTAAATAGTAAGTATGCGTATTACTTACTATTTACCAATTACATCCCGTTTTTCTAAATCATACAGTCCATACGCCGCGGCCAGAATTTCAATCGGGTGGCGGCTGGGGATGGCGGTGCCATGTTCCAATTGCCAGCGACAGGTTTCGGAATCACAAGCCGTGTAGGTCAAGTTGTCGCCCTGTTCGCGCACAAAACGGAAGAGTTCCTCGCCCACGTCCATGGCAATCTGATACTTTTCGACCTTGTAGCCATAGGTGCCGGCAATGCCACAACAGCGCGCCTGGCTTTCGCGCACATCCAAATCTGGGATCAGTTGGAGCAGATCCATTGCTGGTTTGCCGATCCGATGGGCACGTTGTTGGCAGGGCGCATGGTAGGGTAAGGTCATGGCCAGCGGGCGTAAATCGGTGCGCAATGCGCCTTGATCGTGTAATTCGCGCAACCATTCGAAAATGTCCCAAGTGCCGAACTTCAATTGTTGCGCGCCTTCGTCCGCCATGTCGAGCAATTCCGGCGCTTCTTCTTTAAGGGTCAAGGTGCAACTGGTGCTCGTGCCGATGATCGGAAAACCGGCGCGGGCAAAACCGGCCAATTGCGCAATGTTGCTTTGGTGATAAGCAGTGGCCGCCTTGAACTCACCATTGCTCAACATGGGCAGGCCGCAGCAATTTTGCGGTGGCACAATCACTTCGTAACCCTGGTGCTCAAGCACGGCAATTGCGGCTTTGCCGACAAATGGTTCATAATATTGGGTAGCGCAGCCATGAAAATAGACCACTTTTTTGTCAGATTTCAGCCGTTTGCGTGCGCTGCGCCGCACCCAGTCGCGCAACGATCCCTTTGTGCTCCAGGTGGGCAGCGGGGCATGCCGTGCAATCCCCATCACCTTTTCGGCCAGCAAGCGACTCAGTGGATTGTGCAGGGCCAGGTTGGCCAGTTGCGGCGCAATGCTGCCCAATTTGCCCAATAACTCATTACGCCCCAACAGCCGGTTGCGCAACGGGATACCTTCGTCGGCGACAATCTGGGCGCGGGCCCGCGCGTTGATCTCGGCGATCTTAACCCCGGTCGGGCAGACATCGTTGCAGACGCGGCAGCCGGAGCAGTAATCTACCGAGTGATCTGGCGAATGGGGCTGGCCACTTTCGCGAAAACGTTGTGCCTGTGGTCCCACGTATTTAGGGCCAGGAAATTTATCTGTCACCGCCGACACCGGGCAGTAACTGGTACAGATATTGCACTTGATGCACTCATCCAACGAGTGATCGACCGAGTGCCAGGTGATTGGATGCATAATGCGCGCTCTCAAAAATGGATTTTTGAATCTGATCGCATGTTACCACAGGAATGAAAGAAAAAAAAGCTGTTGGTGCGCCCTGCCGTAAGTCGTGCTTTATACTTAACACTTGACGACAGAATAGTAGGGTGATATTATTCCTCTTATGAGTAACGAACAGAACGTAGCAACTATGCTCACAACCATTGAAGCAGCAAAAATCTTAGGCGTCGATCCATCACGTGTTCGCCAACTGGCGCGGGCTGGCATAATGCCATATATTGAGCGTGGCGGTATCTATTTTTTTACACAGGCAGCTATCGATGTGGCAAGACAACGGAATACAAAATCAGGTCCGAAGCGCAAGGGAAATGCCTGATGCCAAATCCTAATGTTAGCTACGACAACCCTGTGATCGTGCCCGTCTACCTGCCTGATTTTGATGATATACGGCGTTTGGCGGAAGAATTACATGTGCGAAACCAGCCGTATGCAGGCGAGTATAAAGGGTGGCCGGTTTGCTATCAACCAGCGGACACCGAACCGCCAGCCGAAGATTGGAGTGTACCGCTTTGGTCCAACTTCCAGATTGGCGTATGGCCCGTTTGGTCGGTCACGTTTGATTGGGAAGACGGTGACGATCAGCCGCCCAACATCGGGATCGACAACAAAAATATCGTGATCAATGGGCAACTGCCGCGACGAAAAAGCGCCGATGAATTGCTGGCTGAGATCGAGCAGATGCGCAAGCAGAGCGAAACGATTGCCATGTAAGCAATAAGCTGGTTTTTAGCTTGTTGTCTGTGTGCGATTCCGGCGGCGTACCCAGCCAGATGGTTCAGTGCAAGAACAAAAATTTGTGACAACGGCTTATTTTCAAGCTTTCTGATGCCAGCATGAGCGAAATTAAAATTAACTATGACGAAGAGGCCGATGTACTTTATGGTTCATTTGGCCAGAGTCAACACGTGACAGGCGTCGAGCTAACCGATAATGTGTTGCTCCGCTTAGACACGGGTAAGGCGACTGGAACGCCAGCGCGGGCCATCGGCTTGACCTTTATCAGTTACGAGCGGATGATGGCACAGCACGGTGAGCAACCGCTTACCATCGCTTTGGCGAGTTTACGCCATTTACCCGAAGAGTTGTGGCACGCGGTGATGGCTGTCATTACAACCCCGCCCGTCAGTGATTTTCTGGCCGTTGGCCTTTCGTTCCGTCCCCAGACTCCGCCACTGTCGGCACTCATCCCAGCCTGAAGCGTGTGCAAAATCGATCATTTCTCGCCACAAATAAGCAGAATAGCTATGCTCAACGTCTCAGCGACGGAGTTGTGTGATCACCTGTTTGACTATTTAGAACGAGCCGCGGCTGGCGAGATCATCATCATTCAGCGCAACAACCAACCGGTCGCACGTTTGATGCCACTGCAACAGACGGATTGGCGTGAGCGTATGACCGACACACCACGGTTACTCGTTACCCCAGAAGAACTGCGCCAGCCCTTGGATGATCTCTAGCTAGTACACTTGGGCGGAAATAACCATACTATTCTCCGGTGAATCAGTAGTGAATCAGTAGGACAGTGAGACAGTACAAACACTGTTCTACTGTCCTACTGATTCACTGTCTTACTTACGCCCAAGTGTACTAGTTCCCTGTACTTATCTGTTGCTTTCTGAATCCGTTGTTGTATTCATGCTCGCTTGTGCGGCTGCGATACCGGTCGCCACCGCAATCCCTTCTAGACTACGTTCGCGGATCGGATCAGTCGCGGCGAGGACGCCGCCGGCCGCCCAAAGGTTGTCATAGCAGTACGCCCCATTTTGATCCACGGGTTGGAACGCGCTGTTTACCGCAACGCCACCCGTAAAGACCGGTTGACCCTGGGGATGCAAAAATTGATGGTGAAACCAGGCGTTGCGATCTTGGGCAATCGTCAAGGGTAGATTGAAAATGGTCTCCCAACAGCGCCCGGTATGGTCACTGCTGAAACCGCCCCCCAACAAGCCACCCGTGGCCAACAGAAAGTGGCGCGCATAGTGTTTGATTGGGCGCGCACTGGTGGCCGTCTCCACCCAACGAATTCGATTGCCGTCGGCGTGAAATCCAATCGCTTCCATGTTGGTTTCGATGCGGCCGCCGGCGTTGCTTAATTGTTGGTGCAAGGCTCGGTAGAGACGGATGCCCGGTACGCTGGGTGGCAAGGTGGGGATCTCGAAGATGGCAGCGCCGGTCTGGCGCTGCAACGCGGCCCAAACGGTTGGGTGCTCATTGATGCCGAGGAGAGCCGGTAAGCCGATGCGTTCACCGCTGCGCCAGATTTCTTTCAGTGCCGCGGCTAATTCTGCCTGTCTGGCTGGGGCTTCCAATGCTTCGGCCAGCTGAACCGGGTTGCGGTCGTGCAAGTCGCTGATCAAAGCGAGCGGTAGGAATTCGGCGCGCGCAACATAACCCTGGCGGGTCAAGTTTTCGGCGATCAACTGGGGGTAGAAATCACGCAGGCCCCGGAAGCCGACAATGAGCATTGGTTCCCCTCGGCTCAAATCGCCACCCAATTGAGCGGCGGGCGCCAGCCACGTCGGGCGCGCTGCACCCACTGGCGAAGGGAGCCAAAGGTTCTGATCCGGGTCGGTTCCCCCGCCATAGCCAAGCTGACTATTGGCAAGCCAACCTTGAAAAGTTGCTAGACCTGCGTATAGCCGTTCAGTCCCCAGCAACGGATAGGGATGTTGAGGTGCCAATGTCTGGCTCGTGGCGAGCGGCGTTTGCACCCGTTGATCCGTTGCGGGCAGATAACCCAACACGTCGACTGTGCCCGCGTGCCAGTGCGTCACGCCCATGCCCTTGGCGATTATGCGCACTTGCCAACCCGCCTTGGCGGCTGTGATCGCGGCACTCAACCCGGCCAGCCCGGCGCCAATCACCAGCAGATCAAGCATGGTCACGCTCCGCGTTGTTTGTGTTACCGTCGAATTCGTAGAAGTCGGTCAAGGGGCTGCTGGTGGCGTCGGTGGGCAGATGGTCCACGTTGAGGAGGCTGAGATAAATCAATTCATCCAGTCGTTCCTGTTTCAATTGTTGGCCCCAGAGGATTGGCGTCAACCCTTTCCAACGCTCTTGCAGAAAGTCGCGCAGAAGGAGATTGGCATTTCCAGCTAGCGCGGGCAAGTGGTTAGGTGCTGGGCGTAGATTGGCGGATGCCACATTGTGGCTAGGCGATTGCATATAGGCCACATCCCAGGAGGAATTTTCGATTTTCGATTTTCGATTTTCGATCTCAGCACCAATCGTGTCTGACCCATCCCGTATCCCGTATCCCGTATCCCGTATCCCGTTCCCCATCTCATGCAAAATCCCCGCCGCGCG
>JBBRVA010000333.1:0-8331 GCA_038247295.1 Caldilineales bacterium
GCGCGCGGATTAGGCCGCGCCTATGTGCTACACCTGGCGCAATTGGGCGCCGATGTTGTGATCAATGACATTGATCTCAACGCCGCCGCCGAGTACAATGAAACCCTGTCGGCTGCGACGGTGATGGAAGAAGTCGAAGCGCTCGGCTGTCGCGCCCTCGGTATCAAAGCCGATGTGGCGAACAAAGATCAAGTTGATGCGATGTTTGAGGAGGCGCTCACGAAGTTTGGGCGCGTCGATATTCTGGTCAACAATGCCGGCGGCGCCTTGAATACACCACCCCAGAATTCCGCCGCCGAAGCAGATATCGAACATTATAAATATACGATGGACATCAATTTGACGGGCACAATCCTCTGTTGTCAGGCCGCCAGTCGCCCGATGAAAGAGCAGCGTTCGGGCAAAATTGTCAACGTCTCCTCGCAGGCCGGTCTGTGGAGCGGCCGGGATGGTGGCTTTATGGCCTACAAAGTAGCGAAGGCCGGCATCGCCCATTATACGCGCATTTTGGCCGCCGAGTTGGGTCCGTATAATATTAACGTCAACTCGATTGCGCCCGGCTGGATCCTTTCTTCGCGCGCGGTGGCCAGCGGACGCGATAGCGAAGAAACCAAAGCGCGCTTGCTGCCCCAAATCCCCCTGCGCCGCATGGGCATGCCGGAAGATTGCGCCAAGGTCGTTGAATTTCTAGTCACCGATTTATCCGATTATGTAACCGGCCAATGTATTCCGATTTGTGGGGGCGTTGTGGCTTGGGGATGAAAGCTCATCTTTTCTGCTCTAATAGAACCGATCTTGAAAGTTATAGCAAAACAAGGTTTGGCTTATGCAAACATAACCTGTTACGCGTGCGCAAGTAATCGAACTGGCAAAAAAATGGACAACACCGAGATCAATGAAGGTAGTAGCGTAGGTCATCCCTTTCAGGGTGACAATGGTTTCATCGTCCACCTTCATCTAACACAAGAAGACTTGCAATTGTTGGACGAAATCGCTGAATGGGAAGCGGCCAGTGATGAAGATTGGTTAAAACTTGAAGAAAGCTTATAGAGAGGAAGAGTAATGCAACTCGAAGGAAAAGTCGCTATTGTGGCCGGCGCGGGTTGGGGTGGGATTGGGGCCGCAACGGCCTATCGTTTCGCCCAAGAAGGCGCCAAGGTTGTGATCAACGCGCTACCCGATGAGGCGCGCTTGCAGGAAACCGCCGCGCAGATCCGGGCGATTGGCGGCGAAGTTGAGATTGTGCCGGGCGATGTGGCCGATTCTAACACCTGGAAAGCATTAGTCAAGCGCGCCGTCGATCATTTCGGCAAAGTCAATATTTTGATGCACAACGCTGCCCATGCCTACATCAATCGCCCGATCGATTTCACCGAAGAGGAATGGAATCGTGCCCTGGCCGTCACCCTCAATGGGCCGTGGCTAGGGGCGAAGTATTGCATCCCGGAAATGATCAAAGCCGGCGGTGGCGCGCTTGTTTTTACATCGACCGTCAACTCGCTGATCACCAATCCAGGTTTTGGCGTCTACAGCACGGCCAAGGCCGGTGTCAACGCGCTGGCGCGCAGTATCGCGATGGAATATGGCCGCGAGGGCATTCGTTGCAATTGTATCGCCCCCGGTTTGATCGTCGGCGCGCGCCAGGAAGAAGCGATGGCTAATGATCCGCTGGAAGATCAGATGAATGCGGATTGTTACCCGATTGGTCGCTATGGTCGTCCAGAAGATATTGCCAACGTGGCACTCTTTCTGGCCTCGGACCAAGCCGCCTTTGTCACCGGCATCACCCTCGTGGCGGATGGCGGGTTGACCTTACAATCGCCCGAAGCACTGGTGCGCCCTTCGTTCCGTAAACGCTGGCGCGATGATCTGTTGGTGCCGCAAGGCAGAGAATGATTTGGGTGTGTTTCATCTGAGTTGAACGAGGAGGGAGCATTCTCTAATGCGACCAGAGCAGCGTTAGAGAACGCTGCCTCCTCAACCCAAATGAATCACACCCGAATGATTTACGATTTTTGATTGACGATTGACGAGGAAACCTCGTCGCCATAGTAGTTAAATAAACCAGTCATGCTTCGTTGGTTAAAGAATCATTTCATCTACGAATCTGCTTCGTCAATCGTCAATCAAAAATCGTAAATCCTGTTCATGCTGCAATCAGCGCAATCGCCGCCAGTGCGGCGAGGACACCAGTGCGTTGCACCCAGGTGATGCGCTCACCGAGCAGTAGCCAAGAGAGGAGCACGGTAGTGGCCGGGTAGAGGGACGCGAGGATGGCGGCCACATCTAGGCGCCCAGACTGGCTAGCCAACACAAAAGTGGCATTGGCCCCCGCATCCAGCAGGCCACTGAGACCAGCAATCACAATAATGGAACGGGTGGGTCGCACGCTAAGCCGGCGATAGAACGCAATGCCCAACAAGGGAACCAGGGCGACCAGCCGCGCCACGGCGACCGGCCAGAAGGTGGATTCGTTGCCGGCCTGGTTGATCAAAATGTAAAAACCGCCAAAGCCACACCCCGCCAGCAGCGCCAGGCGAAGCCCGGCAATCGTGCCGCCCGACTCATCGCTTTGCGCCACCAACCAAACCGCAACGAAGGCTAACCCAAAACCAAACAATTGTAAGGGCGCGGGCAAACCGGTCGTCAGTACCGTAAATAGCACTGGCAATGCAGCGGCGAGGATGGCAGAAATGGGCGCCACAACGCCCGCTTTGCCGACCGCCAATGCTTGGTAAAGCGCGGCCAGACCCAGTACACCGCTAAAGCCAGCGGCCATCGACCAACCGACGGTATGCGCCGTTGGCCACGGTTCGTGCCAGGCTAACCCCAGTGTGATCAACAAGAGCAAGCCACTGGTTTCTGCCAAGAGTAAGACTGTTATCACCGATGCCTTACGCGTGGCGAGCCCACCACAAAAATCGCCACCACCCCATAAAACGGCGGTTAGCAGACCTAAAATTACGGTTGTCAGTTGCACTTGCATTATGTTTCGCTGTTCTAAAATAAATAATAGAGGTGTTCCTTTTCGGATCCAGGTTACTGTCACTGCCCAATGGCGCGTTGGCTCGTGTCGCATTGGATGGGCAGTGACAGTCACCTTCGCTAGACGATTTAAGGGCAAAAAGAAGCCCCTGGAATCAGGTTCTTCCAAGGGCTTGTTTAGTGGAGGCCAAGGCAGCTTTGGCCTCCATCGCCAAATGAAAAGAATTTACCTGCGCACAAGACTTAGCAAGAAGAGCAGGACAACGGCGCCCACTACCGCCGTGATCAAAGAGCCAACAAGGCCACCACCCACGCTAATACCAAGTAGACCAAAAAGGTAACCGCCGATCACTGCGCCGACGATGCCAATAATAATATTGCCAAGCAGACCAAAGCCACCACCGCGCATGATATTTCCGGCTAGCCAACCCGCAATGGCGCCCAACACCAACCATAGAATAAGACTCGTAATATCCACTAGCTCCTCCTAAGCGTGATACAAAGTGATGAATTGCTAACGAGCATTACATACAGTGGAAGAAAACGAAGTTGTAATCCCTATTCTTACCAGTAGAGGAATTGCTTACATACCCTATGATTACTAGGTATGATCTAATCGATAAAGCCCTTAAAAATGGATCCGCGCTGCCGAACGGATGTACGCATAAATAGTAGCATATTTTACCAGTAATATCAAAGTATACGGGGAGTGGGTGTGTTAGGAACTAGATATTATCGATCGAGGAAAGCAGGGAGACAGGTAAACAAGTGTTTACTCCCTGTCTCCCTGTCTCCCTGTCTCCCTGTCTCCTTGTTTCCCTGTTTCCCTGTTTCCTTGTCTCCTTGTTTCCCTGTCTCCCTGTTTCCCTGTTTCCTTGTTTCCCTGTCTCCCTGTTTCCTTGTTTCCCTGTTTCCTTGTTTCCCTGTTTCCCTGTCTCCCTGCTTCCTTGTTTCCCTGCTTCCTTGTTTCCCTGCTTTCCTACATCACTGAATTACCGACTTGGGCGTCGCCTCGATACGGCTGACTTTGGTGCGGGTCCGATCGAGCAAATTGCCGATGCGCGGCGACATATCGTTTTTCCAAAAATCATTTTCGTAGACCGCGGCGTAGAGGCGCACACGCTCTTCTTCACTCTCAAAACGGCGAATCCAGATGTAGAGATCTTCCTCTTGCTCGCCAGTGAAGGAGCCGACGACGACCATACCTTTGCTGATCTGGTAAGGGATAATCTCGGTTTCCATCAGTTCTACCCACTCGGCGCGCTTGCCTGGTTGGGTGCGATACTCGCGCAGTTCAAAAAACATAGGTGCTTTCTCCTAGATTGGTTAGGGTTAATAATTGAGTGTGGATTGTGGATGCCACCATTCACACGGCTACAACCGAGATTATACCACATGAAGGGTCTACGCTTTTCAAAATAGCAGGGAGCCAGTCTAAGGGTTGGTAAATCAATAACTGCGTGCTTGTCACCCTATAAGGGTCTGCCAGACGAAAACAGACCCTTATAGGGTGACAATGTGGTACTTTATTCTAGCTCCGTCAGCGTTGCCAACGCCTCGTCCATGTTGGGCGCGACATCAATGGCCGCCGGTCCGCCACCCTGTGGATCAACAATGCTGGAAAAGACGCGCCAACGCACTTTATCCAGGTTGCTCGGTAAAAATCCCAAATAGAAGGCTAGCTTCACCTGGTCGCCATCGATCTTCCAGGTGATCTCCGACGCGCGCATCGTCCAATTTTGGCCATCAAAGGTGGAAATCGCCTCCAGGCAACTGCTGTGTTGCGGATCGCAGGTAAGGCCAATCGTAATATCGGTGCCGGCCAGACCTGGGGTTTGATGATCATTGTTGGCCGGATCACCATCGCGATCAATCGCAACCCCCAACGCAAACGGGCGATCCTGATCGGCTGGCTGGGGAATGGGGCTTGCCATCGTCAACGTGACAAGTGCGATCTGCGTATCGGTTGCTACCTGGCCGGCGGCGACCCCGGTTGAGCGGCCGCCGGCTAAAATCCCCGCGTCGCCGACGCGAATGTCAACGGCCGTAATATCTAGATAGGTAGGCGCACTGGCTACAGACTGCCCCTGATTATCAACTAGATCGCCAGCCGGATCATTCAAATTGACGCCCAAGGTGGGTGGCGGTGGCGTTGGCCGGTTTTGGATATAATAATATGCCAACCAGATCAGGGCGCCGATCACCAGCACACTGCTTACCCCAATTGCGATGCCAGTCAACAATGTCTTATTCTGGCTGCTGGGGTGCGCGGCGTGCAGCATTCTCTTCTCTGCCATAGCGATACAAATCCATTATTGTCTGAAGTGAAGTAGTGAGAGTCGTCTGTGGCTTTAGTATATTGCATACGGCCAATTTTTGCCATGATGCAATCTGTCGATTTTGCAGAGTTGACAACCACACGATAATCTTGCATTATATAGGGGTAGACTACTGTAAATTCTTCACCCAAGCATAGCCATAGCTTTTACTTCAATCTGATAGGAACACGGAGGTGAGCGTGACCGATCACCAACCTGTTGCACCAATGGTGGCAACCGCGGCAAATCGGCAGCCTGTCTTTGAGATGCGTGGTATCTCAAAGCGTTTCGGCCATGTCGACGCGCTGGTTGATGTTGATTTCAACGTGCTGCCCGGCGAAATTCTAGCGTTGGTCGGCGACAACGGCGCTGGCAAGTCAACCTTGATCAAGACGGCATCGGGCGTCTATCAACCGGACGCTGGGCAAATTTATGTCGATGGGCGCCCCGTCCACATTGCCAATCCGCATGATTCCCGCGCCCACGGCATTGCCACCGTCTATCAAGACCTGGCGCTGGCCGATTCGCGCGATGTCGCCGCCAACCTCTTCCTGGGCCGCGAACCGACGCGCTTTTTTATGGTCGATAAAGCGCGCATGAACCGTGATGCGCGCGAAGTTTTACGCCGTTTGCGCACCAACATCCCTTCCGTGCGTACGCCGGTTGGTTTGCTTTCGGGCGGCCAACGGCAGGCGGTAGCCATTGCGCGCGCCATTTCGCAGGGCGGACGCATCTTTATCATGGACGAGCCGACGGCCGCGCTGGGTGTGCGCGAATCGGCCAACGTCTTACGTTTGCTGCTCGGTTTGAAGGAAGAAGGCAGCGCGGTGGTTGTGATCAGCCACAATTTGCGCCATATCTTCTCCATCGCCGACCGGATCACGGTGATGCGACGCGGGCGCAACGTGGGCACGCGCATTAAAGCCGAAGTATCGCCAGACGAAATCGTGCGCATGATCACTGGCGCCGATATGATTACAGCGGGCGGGGACGGGGAAGAGTTGATGGGCGCGCATTAGGGGCGGGATGTAAATGGTGATTGGTAAATAATAATTTGTAGCACGTTCTTGGTAACGCGCATAGAAGCGAGCATAATCTTTATGGCCGAACGAAGCGAGATCCAGGCGCGGGAGATGAATGCGCCCACTAGAGACGAACAAGTAGAAAACGAGCCGAGTTGGCTGCGTCAACTGTTGAGCAAGCGCGAAATGGGGATTTTTATCGCTGCACTGGTGCTCTTTGGCATTCTCACGGCGATGAATCAAGGTGACGGGGTCAACAAATTTACGCGGCCAGAGAATTTGATCACAATTGCGCGCCAGATTTCGCTGACGGCGATTTTGGCTGTCGGCATGACCTATATCATCATTGCCGGTGAAATCGACCTCTCGATCGGCTCACTTTTTGCGGTCACCGGCATCACGTTGGGCATTTTGATCAAACAGGGCGATTTTAACCCGTGGCTGGCAACACTGATCGCCGTTACGTTGGGCATGACGGTCGGCCTGATCAATGGCTTGATCGTCACCAAGGTTGGTGTGCCCGCCTTCGTAGTGACATTAGGCGGCCTTAGTACTCTGCGTGGCGTTGCATTGGGGTTAGCCGGCGGTTGGCCGGTAACTGGGCTGCGCGATAACATTTTCTACGACATCACCGGCGGTTATCTAGTCGTCGCCACTGACCGCTATTTTAGCATTCCAATGCAGGTCATCTGGATGTTGGTGCTCCTGCTGATTGGTTGGTGGCTGCTGGCCAAAACCCGGCTGGGCTATCACATTCTGGCTACGGGCAGCAGTAAACAGGCCGCAGTGTTGGCGGGCATTGCTACCGACCGCGTCAAGATCACCTGTTTTATGATCATGGGCTTTCTCGTCGGGATTGCCTCGGCCCTACAACTTGGCTTTCTCAAATCCTTCCAACCCACCAATGGTCAAGGGCTCGAATTAGATGTGATCGCCGCTGTGATCGTCGGCGGCACCAATCTGTTTGGTGGTTCCGGCAATGTGATCGGCACCTTATTGGGCGCAGTCGTGATCGGCATGATCAACAATGGCCTAATTCTGGCCGGTGTGCCCATCTACTGGCAATTCGTTTCAATCGGCGTGATCATTGTGTTGGCGGTCGTGCTCGATCTACAAATCCGCAAGCGCCAGCAGTAAAGACAAGCGTAATAATTAATTGTGAATAATTAATATTTAATTGTGAATGCCAGGGCTTATGACCGCCTACCCATTAATTATTAATTATTGATTATTCACAATTCACAATTCATTAGCTTAAACCCATCTCAACCGGAGGAGAAAAAATGCAGCAAAAATCAAGAATCGTAAGCCTGATCAGCCTTTTGTTGATCATTGTCCTGGCGCTGGCGGCCTGTGGCGGTGATGAGGAACCGACCGCCGCCCCGGAACCACCGGCGGCGGCCGCCACTGATACGCCGGCACCCACCGAAGCGCCCACTGAAGCGCCCCCCGAGGAGCCAACTGTCGCCGCGAGCGAGGAAGTAACGGCGACGGAGGAAATGACCGAAACAGAAGCCATGACTGAAACCGAGGCCATGACTGAAACTGAGGCCATCACCGACACCGAGGCCATGACTGAAACGGAAGCCATCACTGACACTGAGGCCATCACCGACACGGAAAGCGTTACGGCCACCGAAGCCAGCACCGAGACCGCTGCGGCCGCGCCGGCGGGCGAGGAACCAGACGAGATCACTACCGCGGGCAGCAAGGGCGAAGCGCGTACGATGGTTTTCATCACGCACGACATGCACCCCTTCTTTGTGCCCAGCATCGTCGGGATGAGCGACGCCTGTTTGGCAATCGGCTGGGAATGTAGCTTTATTGGGCCACCGGCGTTTTCAGTGGAAGGGACCTCGCAACGTCTGGAGTCGACAATTTCGAGTGGACCGGATGCGATTGCGATGACGTTTAGTGATCCGACGGCCTACAACGAATTGGTCGACAGTGCGATCGAGGCGGGCATCGTGGTGGTGGGCTACAACACCGACAACGACTATCGCGCC
>JBBRVA010000334.1:0-8325 GCA_038247295.1 Caldilineales bacterium
AAAGTATCGAGAGTTTGTCGCAAAGGATCCAAGAACATCAGGCTAAGATTGCGCAAGAGCAAATGAATCTACAGCCTGATTATGGAGTAATCAAACACTGGCAAAGTGAAATCCAGGCATTTGTTAGGCAAGTGCGACGCCTGGAAGACCGTTTGATCCAACGCCGACGGCTTGGGAGGTAATTAATGTTAACAAGACCTAGTTTAGATATGGCGCTTGTTCAAGTTGGGCTGGATGAACAACCAAGAATGTTGGGTATGCATTTGTCTGAAATTGAAGAAGAAGCGGAGAATCTACTCGATCTGTTGACGATAGTGCGTACACACGCGCACACGGGCGATGCCGTCGCAGGACAAGAAACTTTGGCAGAACTAACAATTGCTCTGGATCATCTTCTACATCATGCCCGCGAGGCTTTACCACTCTTGCAAAAAGAGCTAGATCTTGAAGAATTAACTGAGGTTGAGGAAGCATGACCGCAATGAAAACAGTTCCGCTGGGCGGTAAAAACCTACTTCAAGTCACGAACTTTGGGCTAGGCACGGCGCCGTTGGCCAACCATAAAGCAGTAACAGAAGCAGATGCCCTGGCGACGATCCAGGCGGCAGTAGAAAATGGGATTCAGCTTTTTGATACGGCGCCGCTTTATGGCGCGGGTGTGGGTGAAGAACGCGTGGGTAAGGCGCTGCAAGGCGTACCGCGCAGCAGTTACAAAATTTCAACTAAGATTGGGCGGCTCATCAAGGATGATCGCAGCGGCTGTAGCTTCGATTATTCGCGTGACGGCGTATTGCGCAGCCTGGAAAGTAGCCTGCAACGCTTGAACACTGATTACGTTGACATTCTGCATATTCACGACCCAGACAATCACCAACGGGAAGCTTTGGAGACCGCGTTTCCTGCCCTGGCCGAATTGCGTAGCCAGGGTGTGATCAAGGCGATTGGTTCCGGCATGAACCAGTGGCAGGTGCTGGAACACTTTGCCCGCAAGGCCGATTTTGACGTTTTTCTGCTGGCTGGGCGTTACACGCTTTTGGAACAAACATCGCTCGATTTTCTCCAACTCTGTCAAGCCAAAGGCATTGGCATCTTTTTGGGTGGGGTCTACAACAGCGGCATCCTCGCCAGCGATCTGCAAGCCGGCGCCAAGTATAACTATGCCGACGCGCCGGCGCCGATCATGGCCAAGGCGCGCGCGATCAAGGCGCTTTGTGATCAGTACGGCGTGCCGCTGAATGTCGCTGCGCTGCAATTTGCTCGCGCCCACCCCGCCGTCACTGCATTGGTGGTGGGTGCCGTTTCACCGGCCGAAGTCAAGACCAACCTGCACTCGTTGGGTGTGGCTGTGCCCGCAGCATTGTGGCAGGATCTGCAAGTACAAGGGTTGATCGAGACGGACGCGCCTGTGCCGACGTAAGTGACCAACTTTGTAAACACAGATGGGAAAAACACGGATATTTTGTTCAGTTAGGTTTGCATGGCCATTAATTCCAAATCGCTTTTCAGCGCGTTAAAAAAAAGCGCTATCTCAGAGGATATTGTCGACAAACTACTGTCGCTGATCCGCGAGCGCGAGCTGCGCCCAGGCGACAAGTTACCGCCCGAACGGGAGCTGGCCATGCTGATGCGCGTAAGCCGGCCATCCCTGCGCGAGGCGCTGCGGGCGCTGTCGATCATGAATGTGATCGAGATTCGCCAGGGTGATGGCACCTACGTCACCTCGTTAGAGCCGAGTTTGCTGATGGCGCATCTGGATTTTGTTTTTGCCCTGACCGATGCAACTTTTCTAGATCTATTTCAGGCGCGTAAGATTTTAGAGCCTGGGATTGTTGCGTTGGCGGCTGTTCACATTACCGAGCCAGAAATGATCCACCTGGAAGCCTGCGCGGCGCGCTCAATCCAACAGGTGCACAATCTACCCACTTTTGTGGCGATTGATGTTGAACTGCACGAAATAATTGCCAAAGCGGCCAAAAACACAATCCTAGAGCGCTTTATGGCTGGCCTTGGTCAATTGGGGCAGGTCAGCCGCACGCGTACGGTCGCGCTACCCGGCATTCCAGAACAATCGGTCTGTGATCATCAGGCGATTATAGAGGCGTTAAAAGCGCACGACCCCGCGGCGGCTAGCGCGGCCATGCTCCACCATTTGGACAATGTGGAGCGCGAATTAAAGCAACTCAATTTGACTAGTACACTTGGGCGTAAGTAAGACAGTGAATCAGTAGGACAGTAGAACAGAGTTTGTACTGTCTCACTGTCCTACTGATTCACTACTGATTCACCGGAGAATAGTATGGTTATTTCCGCCCAAGTGTACTAGGTTCTCTTGACATTTTGTTTGAGATTGGATTGTTTGAGATTGGAGTAAAGAGCATGGAAATTAGCGCAGAACCGATCCGCGTGCCGCCCCAAACCACCAAACGCCGCACGGGCTGGCGCAGCAACCAGCGCGACATCCAAACAACCACGGCCCTCACGTTGATGGCGTTGCCGGGGGTTTTGATGTTGCTCGTCTTTGCCTACTTGCCCATGATCGGGCTCGTGATCGCCTTTAAGGATTACAAGTTTGCCGATGGCATCCTGGGTAGCGCCTGGGTAGGGCTGGAGAACTTTCGTTTTCTCTTTGGCACCGATCAAGCCTGGCGTATCACGCGTAACACCTTGTTGATGAACGCCCTGTTCATCGTCAGTGGCACGGTGGCGGCGCTGACAATTGCGATTCTGATGAATGAGATTTACACCAACCGGCTGAGCAAATATTACCAGACGGCGCTCTTCTTTCCCCACTTTATTTCGTGGGTTATTGTCAGCTATTTTGTCTATGGCTTTTTGGGTGGTGAGGGCAGCCTGGTCAACCAGTTTCTGGTTTCCGTCGATGCCAAACCGATTCCTTGGTATCGTTCGCCCGAGTATTGGCCGGCGATTCTGACGCTGGTCAATTTGTGGAATGGGGTGGGCTTTGGCAGCATTGTCTATCTGGCCGGCATTCTGGGCATCGATCCCACCTATTTTGAGGCGGCTAAGATCGATGGCGCAACCAAATGGCAACAGATTCGCTACATTATGCTGCCGCTGCTCTTGCCGCTGATCATCATTCTGGTGCTATTGGGGATAGGACGCATCTTCAACGCTGATTTCGGCCTCTTCTTTTTTGTGCCACGCGACAGCCCGCAACTTTACAGCACAACGGATGTGATCGATACTTTTGTCTACCGGTCGCTGGTCGAGCTGGGCAACATCAGTATGGCGGCGGCGGCCGGTTTCTACCAGTCCGTGGTTGGATTTGTATTGGTCGTGCTCGCCAATTGGACCGTGCGCAAGGTAAATGAGGATTATTCGCTGTTTTAACCGCCAAACGGAAGCTCGATCATGGATATTGATGATTTTATCTGGCTATCTGAATTTGAGGATAAATTAGCTGTTAAGCACGCTGTCTCACGTGACGAAGCAGAAGAAATCTTCTTCAACCGTCCTCGCTTTCGGTTTGTAGAATCAGGTAATAGAGCCGATGAAGACGTCTTGTCGGTCAGCGGACAAACAAACGCAGGCCGCTACTTAATCGTGTTCTTCATCCGTAAAGCAGCGAATACGGCACTTATTGTTAGTGGACGCGACATGAATTCAGCAGAAAGGAGATACTATGAGCGAAAACGATAAATTGCAGCTTACCAGCATTTCCAAGGCAAGTACGCTTGAAGAAATTGGTGAATATTGGGATACACACAGCCTGGCTGATCATTGGGATGAGACCCATGAAGTCGAGTTGGTGATTCGTGCCAAACGTAGACATCGTGTGGCCCTCGATCCTGACATTTACACGCGGGTGGAAGCAGAAGCCCGAGTTCGGGGCATTTTACCCGAAACGCTGATCAATTTATGGATCAGTGAACGGCTTCAAGAAAGAGTTTTTTCCTAGCACTGGCTGTCAAATCGAGGCAAATCAACGTGACAATAATTACACAACCTGGCCGCGTGATATATGCGCAAAGCATCACCTGATTTACAGAAGAGGTACCACCTATGCTGGCACTTGAACATGTGACTATTTCGGAATTGCAGGAGCTTTTGAACGCTTTGCAATTGCCGATAGATACACGCGTTACGGTAACATTTGAAGAGAACTATGCTGCTATCAAGGCGCTAAAACGGCAACAAGCTTTAATGGCGATGAAGCGTTTGCGTGGTTCTGGCAATGGAAAGTTGGTCGCGACGTTGCTTAAAGAGCGTGAGAAAGATGCTCTGTACTGAAGCAGGCAACCCTTGTACATAAAGATCCCGAATATGAGCAAGTTGACAATGAAATTGTTCTGCTCCAGTTGCCCTATAAGCCAAAATCTAAACGGAAGTGATCTCGTAGGTCGTTGTCTGCATTGCCCTGTCTAATAGCAAGCTGATAACGTTTATGAGGAAAGTGAGATTTCGTGACTACTACTGTACCTGCAAAACTCATCATTCGGCCCAAACCGCGGCGCGCCCCTTTCTCGTGGGGCAACCTGTTCGTTCACCTGCTCTTGGCCCTGCTCAGCGTAGCCTGTATTGTCCCCATGCTGCTCGTGATTTCCGTCTCGCTGTCGGACGAGCGTGCGATTGCGCGGGAGGGCTATAGCCTGCTGCCGCGTGGCTTCACCCCCCACGCCTACACCTATATTTTGCAAGAGCCAGGGCAGATCTTACAGGCGTATGGCGTGACAATTTTGGTGACGGTGCTGGGTACGCTGGGTGGATTGCTGCTCTGTTCGTTGCTGGGTTACGCTCTCTCGCGCAAAGATTTCCGGTTTCGCGCCGTCCTCTCATTTTACGTCTTCTTTACCCTGCTTTTCAGCGGTGGCATCGTGCCGTTCTACATTTTGATGACGCGCTACCTGGGGCTGAAAGACAACATCCTGGCCTTGGTTCTGCCCTACATGGTCACCGCGTGGTACGTGCTCATCCTGCGTACCTCGTTTGCCCAACTGCCGGGCGAATTGCTCGACGCCGCCCGCATCGACGGCGCGGGCGAATGGCGCATCTTTTTTCAGATCGTCCTGCCCCTCTCCAAGCCCGTGTTGGCGACGATTGGTCTCTTTTTTATCTTGCGTTTCTGGAATGATTGGTTCCTAGCCTTGCTCTTTATCAACAAGGCAACGCTCTATCCGCTGCAATATCTGCTCTATGTGCTGATGGCCAATATCAATTTCCTGGCCTCCAACCCCAACACGACTGGTATACCCATTCCGGCCCAATCGGCGCGCATGGCGATGGCCGTATTGGCTTTTGGACCCGCGCTCTTTAGCTTTTTACTCTTGCAAAAGTATTTCGTGCGTGGCATCACAATCGGCGGATTGAAGGGATAGTCGCCGGTAAAGTCATTCAGGCAAGAGAAGTTTTGTCTGGACAACAACGGATTTAGACAGCAACGGGTACTACGTCCATCCTGACATTAATATTTTATCCGTCACTATTTTATCCGTTACTGTATAAATCCGTTACTGTCTAAATCCGTTGTTGTCTTTATCTCTTGTTATTCAACCAGCATCCCCAGCTTTGAATATAGTTCAATCGTCCATCCATACTTTCTGCACGCATATTTATTTACACAAAGGAGAAAAAAGATGTTCAACCGTCGAAAGTTGGCGTTAATTGCTAACCTGTTGCTGTTGCTGGCCATGCTAGCGGCTTGCGCTCCCGCCCCAGCGGCTGCGCCAGGCGCCGAACCGGCCGCTGGCGAGGCGCCCGCCAGCATGAGTGATCTGACACCCGTCACCTACACCTATGCAGGACGTGGTGTGCCGCGCGATCTGCAACAGGTGCAGGATGCGCTCAACAAGATCCTGAACGAGAAGATCAAGGTCAACCTGACCCTGGAGCCAATCGACTTTGGCGCTTACAACGAGAAGATGCAGTTACGTCTGGCCGCTGGCGAGGCATGCGATATCATCTTCACCGCGCCGTGGATCAATAGCTACACGAGCAATGTCGCCAACGGCGTCTTGCTAGAACTGGACGATCTGCTCAAGGAGGATGCGCCTGGGCTGTGGGCGAGTATGCCGGAAAGCACCTGGGAGGCCGCCCGCATCAATGGCAAAATCTATGGTGCGATCAACCAACAAATCTTCCCCAAGCCCTGGGGCGTCCATGTGCGAAAGGACCTGCTGGAAAAATATAATTTTAGTCTGGACGGCGTGGAAAAATGGGAAGATATGGAACCTTTCCTAGAAGCCGTGAAGACGGGCGAGGATATTACGCCGATTGAATCTTCTGCCCCTGGTGCCAGCCTATGGCGCAATCAGTATTACGGCTACGATTCGCTTGATGATGGCCTTGGCTTTATCGGCATCAAAGCTGAAGACGAAACCTTGACCGTGGTCAACATGCTCGAAACTGCCGAATATCGTGAGGCCGCCAACTTGACCAAGAAGTGGGTCGATGCCGGTTACTTCTCCAGCGACCCGCCAGCCAGTGACGAGACAGCGGCCAACTTCCGCGCTGGGCTCTATGCCATGGGCTATCATGTGGAAAAACCGGGCAATGATGTCGAAACACAAGCGGCCACTGGCTACGAATTTGTGATCAAAAACCTGACCGATCCGTTGATTCTGGACACGTCGGGCGCTACTGCGACCATGAACGCCATTTGCAAATCATCCGCGCACCCGATCGAAGCGATGCGCGTGTTGGAACTGATCAATACCGACGCCGAAGTCTACAACTTACTCTCACGCGGCATCCAGGACGCGCATTGGGTGTGGGTGGACGAAGCCAATAAAGTGATGGGTTATCCAGAAGGTGTCACAGCTGATACCAGTGGCTATGATCCACAGACCGATTGGATGTTTGGCAACCAGTTTAACGCTTATTACCGCAGCGCGGCGCAAGTCGGTGCCTGGGAAGCGACGAAAGAGATGAACGACACGGCCTACCCTTCCAAAGCGCTTGGCTTTGTCGTCGATCGCAAGCCGATTGAAACCGAGATCGCCCAAGTAACCGCGATCTTGACTGAACTGGGCACGCCGATCAGCAACGGCTTTGTGGCCTATGATGACGCCGCCCCGGATTTGATCGCCCAGATCAACGACGCGGGCGCGCAGACGATCATCGATGAAGTCCAGCGCCAGTTGAATGATTGGGCCGCGGCCAGAACGCAGACGAAGTAAGACCATTCTATCGCCAACAAACGCAACGCCTTCGGTTTTCACCGAAGGCGTTGCGTTTGTTAATGAAATTTGCTGAAAATCTGGGACACCCTTACGTAAATGTTACTTGCTCTGGCATCGAAAAGTCGGTACAATTGGCTAGACAAAATCTTTGTCTAACCAAAGGAGATCAAGATGAAACTAGACGATTTTCAAACTTCGCTGACCGAGACCGCGCCCCCCACCACGCTTTCGCTGCCGCTCCAAGCACTCTGGCAAGATGCCAAAGGCAATTGGGACGCGGCCCACAAACTCGTACAGTCGGACGAGGGGGAAGCCAAAGCCGATTGGGTGCATGCTTATCTGCACCGCAAAGAAGGCGACCTATCCAATGCCGGCTACTGGTATCGCCGGGCGGGCAAAGCCACCAGCCAGCAAACGTTGGCCGAAGAGTGGCAGGCGATTGCTCAAACATTGTTGGCGGCCGCATGAAAATTACGGCCATCAAAACCTATTTGATGCACGCCAATATGCCGCAAAGCGCCGGCTGGAAAGCGCGCAACTGGCTCTTTGTCAAGGTCTTTACCGACGCCGGCATTTACGGCGTTGGCGAGGCGAGCGGGTGGCCGCGCGTGGTCGAAACCGCGATTGCTGATTTGTCTACGATCTTGATTGGTGACGATCCATTCGAGATTGAGAAGCTCTGGCAAAAAATGTACCTGGCGATGATGGGCCACGGTATGACCGGTATTGTCGGCAGCGGCGCGCTGACCGGCATCGAAATGGCGCTGTGGGATATCAAAGGCAAGGCGCTTGGTGTGCCGGTCTACGAATTGCTCGGCGGCAAAATCCGTGACCGCATTCGCCTCTACGCCCATGCCCATTCCGCTGATCGGGCGCGTGAACTGGTCGATCGTGGCTATAACGCGCTTAAGACCGGCGGCGTCAGCGATCCCCTGGGCAAGGTGGCCGCCATTCGTAAAGCTGTGGGCGCGGATATTGATTTGATGGTCGATATCCACGGTCCGCCCTGGTTGACGACCAAGGACGCGATCCGCATGGGCCAAGCGTTAGAGCCGTATGATCTGCTCTTTTACGAAGACCCGGTGGCCCCAGAAAATGTCGAAGCGCTAGCGCGCGTGGCGGCGCAGGTAAATCTGCCCATCGCGGCCGGCGAGCGCCATGCCGGTATCTGGGGTGTGCGCGAACT
>JBBRVA010000335.1:0-8273 GCA_038247295.1 Caldilineales bacterium
CCAACTGTCTGTGCCATATTCACTGCTCGCAACGGCTTCGAGCGCCCATTGGCTGGCCACTGTCGCCGGGTCTAGCAAGCGGGTAAGAATGAAGAAGTTGCTGTTGTCGTAGGGCGCGCTCACCTTTACTTCGTAAAGACCGGGTTGGGCCAATGCCTGGCTGGCAATTTCTGCCGATCCAGAGTTGATACTGGAGAAGTAATGTACACTGTTACCCTCTTCATCCGAAGAAGTGATAGTCAAGTCCAAGTCCACATCCTCAGCACCCACCAGGATAATCGCCAACATCTGATCGGCCGCGTCGACTTGTAAACGATAGACCGCGGTGCTTTCCGCCTCAACGCTGCCCCAAGTAAGATCATCCAGCGCTAATTCAGGGGCCAGATCGCCTTCTTCGGTCATCAAGTTGAATTCACCACTGCCACTGCTGCTCGAAACGACCACATAGTAAACGCCAGCAACTGGGGCGACAAATTGGATATCTTCTTCCGAGCCAGAGCGATAGCTGGTCCAAGTGCCCGCGCTTGGCTGTGCGCCCACACTTAATTCAAAATCGCTATCCTCTACATCAGAGGTCATGGCAACGGTGACAAGCGCACCTGCCTGGCTCACTTCAAATTGGTAGGCCGCCGTGTCTTTTTCGTCCGACAGCGCGCCTGTTACCTCTTCGCCCAGCGCGAGCGTTGATACGGGACCACTGAGGAAAGGAATCACTTGTAGATTTGTTGCATCACCAGTGGGCGTAATTTCTAATGAGTATTCGCCGCCCTGGGACCAGAAACGCAGCAAGTTGGTATCGACAGTATCAATGCTGGCGTACGCATCATCGCCGGAAAGGTAGGCCGAAAAGCCGCCTTCTTCGCCAGCCGCGATATAGACCAGCACTTCTTGCGGGCTTTCCAAATCTGGAATAGTCAGGGTGGCATAGCGCACACTGTCGACTGCTTCTTCGCTATACGCGCCGCCGTTGTAGAGCTCACCTGGGTTATCATAGTCATCACTCATCTCACCAAGCTCGCCGACTACTACCATTGACAACAAACCATCTTCGTTGGCCGTCACTGCGATGGTGTACTCACCATCATCCAGGGTAAGTTCAGTCTCGGTAAACTGCGCAGCCAAGACCTCGTCACCATTTGAACCAGTGACAACGATGTCGAATTTTTCGGCTTCTGCTGCCTCGGAGGTGGTCAATAAATAAGTGCCATCTTCGTCTATTTCAACTACAAAAGCGGCTGTATCGTCGGCTGCCATCTGCAGAAAAACGTACTCGCCGAGCAAAATAGGTTTTGCTTCCGTGTCCGACTGCTTCAGCGGCGCCGCCAATGTGGGCGTAATCAGCGTCAGCGTTATGCACGCTGCAACCAAGGCAGGGCGCATACCACGTGCAATACGCTGGATTGATGAAAGGGTATTTCGCATAAATAGTTCTCCCGTGCAGAATTATAACGAGCAATCAAATGGCTTGAATTGGTGCCGGAGGGGTAGCACATATTGAACAGTATACGCTACAACATAGGCTTATTCATCCGCAAAATTACTGATATTTGCTTACAGTTATCTTTCAGTTTTATACGTATTTACGCTATTTCGCCTCTTTTATGTCAATCGTACCTTCCCTTTGGCTGATACACGAGCATAAGTAACCACTTGTCCGCCGCGTAAATTGACACTTTTCGTCATTCCGGTGACAATAATCTGTATTGTCGACAGTAGCGGATAATTTGTCATTGTTTACTGCTGTTGCTCATCTTTTTTAGCTGCTGATCTACTACTGCTGATCTACTGCTGCTGATTGTTTGAGGTGTTGATTGTTTGACTATGCATTGCCGGGGGGCTTGCCGGCCGGTAGCCGTACCGTTTGGAGTCGGCTACCACTCCAACCGTTGGCAACAGGGCCGCTGACGCCTTTTAGTTATAGTGTCGTGGAGGAGATCGCTGGGCGCGCCTGGTATCAATATTATGATCGTTTGGGCTTTGCACCTATGCCCAAAGCGCGCGTCGTACGCCAGTATCAGGGCCGTCCTTATCTCAATCTTACACTTTCGGCACAACGGGATGCCGAACATGCCGCTGTTGAACCCCTAACATTGCGGCTGGATGGTCAACTATTTCCTGTCGCTAAGTGGGAAAAACCAGGCTTACTGGCTGGGATTAAGGCCGGCTTTGCCCAAAAAAAGATTGAAGAAACGGTCAAAAAGTTGGGCGCTGAGCTCGACGACATCGCTCAAAAGACGCAAGCCTGGTATGCAAAAACACAAGATTTGCGCTGGACCCAGGCCGAAATCTTGCAGGTGATGGAAGAGATCGAGCATATCAGCGTCCCTAGCTTTATGGTCTTTTTTGCGGTCCGCCATCAGCTAGACCTGGCTTATAACCGCTTGATTCGTCTAACCGTCGACAAAGCGAACAATCCCGATGGGTTGAGATTGATTCATCGCGCCATTGGCAGCGACGCCAACTCGGGTGACGCCGCCATGCCAATGGAATTGCGTACCGCCCTGGCGGATCTGAGATCATTAGCGGTCGCAGATCCGGCAACCGTGGCTTGGTTGCAAGCAGGGAATTTTACAGAATGGCAACATACATTGCCCAACCCTCAATTCGGTGCGGCATTGGAAGAATTTTTGCGTCGTTATGGCCATCGCGCCCTTGGGGACGGCGAAATCCGTACCCCACGCTGGCAAGAAGATCCTGGGCCGCTCTTGACAAAGCTACTTGCACCTGGCGATCAGGCGTTCAAATTGATATCTGCGCCGCCCAACGCACAAATGGTGCAGCCCTTGCTGGATGCAGTGGAAGCTGGCCGACGTAAGGATGTCGAGCAACTTGTGCCAAGAATTCATCACCTGCTAACATTGCAAAGCCGGGCGCTCCACAGTTTTGCCTATGCCCTGGCCGGTACGCGCCTCTGGGCGCTGGCGGCCGCCAAAGAAGCAATGCTGGATCAACGCCTGCGCAGCGTAGATGAAGTCTTCTTCTTTGCCTTGGAAGAGATGAAAGAAATGATGACTGGCGAGTGGAACATTAGCTCGAAAAGCGAGATTCATACAACCTGTGCTCGTCGTAGAGCTGAATTTGATGGTAATCTACACGCTTCTGCGCCGGATGTGCTGGTTGGAGAAACCGCCGCGCTAGCCCAGTAATCAGAAGGCATTGTCCAGCTTTGTGCCTTACTCCACCCAACCCTGTCCTTTGATTCCGATGGAAGAGGTCCTAGATTGATTCGACATCTGCTTGCAGCAACCATTACTCAGGTCTCCGAACCGAACGGCGCAGCCATGGAAATGGCGCGTAGCCGACAGCAAGAATTAACCAAACCAGTTGGCGCACTTGGTATTTTGGAAGAATTAAGCGCCCAACTTGCCGGGATGACAGGCCAATTGCAACCGCTGCTAACGCCACGCACGGTTATTGTCTGCGCCGGTGATCATGGGGTGACGGCCGAAGGTGTCAGCGCCTATCCTTCCTCGGTGACGCAGCAGATGGTCCTCAATTTTTTGAACGGTGGGGCCGCGATCAACGTATTAGCGCGCCAGTTTAATGTCAAGGTGGTGGTGCTGGATGTGGGCGTGGCCGCCGATTTACCCGATCATCCACTTTTATACGCGATGAAAATTCGTCCCGGCACGGGCAATTTGGCTCGCGAGCCGGCGATGTTGCGCAGTGAGGCGGTTGCCGCTGTGGAAGCGGGCATCCAAGTGGCCAATCAGGAAATTGCCGCCGGGGCGCGCCTCTTACTAACTGGTGATATGGGGATCGGCAACACAACGCCTGCCTCTGCCATTGTTGCCGTACTAACAGGAACACCTGTGTCGCAAGTGGTAGGCATGGGCACAGGGATTGGGTTGCCAGGCTGGCGGCGCAAATGTGAGGCAATCGAGCAAGCGCTGGCCCTGCATTTGCCAGATCCGAACGATCCGATCGATGTGCTGAGCAAAATTGGTGGGCTGGAAATCGGCGCGATTGCCGGTATCATATTGGCTGCCGCCGCGGCTCGTATTCCTGTCGTTATAGACGGTGCGATTGCCACCGCTGGCGCTGCGTTGGCGGCCAAGCTCTGCCCCAACGCCAAAGCCTTTATGATTATCGGCCACCGCAGTGCCGAACCAGGCCATACAGTCCTGCTCAATTATTTGGAGTTGAGCCCCATCTTAGATCTCAATTTGCATCTAGGCGAAGGCACTGGTGCCGTGCTGGCCCTGCCAATTTTGGAGGCTGCGGTGGCGACCCTCAACGAAATGGCCACCTTCAGCGCCGCCAATATTGATGAGAAAATATCCCCCAAGGGTGATTGATAGAGAGCGGGGGCGTAAGGGAGTAGAGGAGTAAGGGAGATATCGTCCAGTCGATCACCCTACTCCCTCACTCCCCCACTCCCCTACTCCCTCACGCCTATGAACTCCTTTCTCCGCCTACCCGCCGGCTTAACCCTGGCGCTTGGTTTTCTGACCACATTGCCTGTCCCGCCAGTGGCCCAAACAGAGTTTGATAGCCACCCCCACCTGCTTGGTCAATCATTTGCCTGGTACCCGTTCGTCGGCGCCGTATTGGGCGCATTGCTGGTCGGCGGCGCCTGGCTGCTTAGGCTAACATCTTTGCAGCCGCCGGTTCAGGCTGGGCTACTGCTCTTAGCTTGGATCTTGCTCACCGGTGGTCTCCACCTGGATGGTCTGCTCGATGCCTGTGATGCCCTCTTCGCCCCGGTTGGATGGGAACGGCGCTTAGAAATCCTAAAGGATGTGCACACCGGCGCCTTTGGTGTGATCGGATTGGTGCTGGTGGTTGGCTTAAAATGGACATTGTTGACGCAAATCCTGACGCAACCGGGGCCAGCCCTTTGGGCTGGTTTGTGGCTTGCGCCAGTCTGGGGCCGTTGGATGTTGGTGTGGGCCGCGCAACGTTATCCTTATGCCCGCACCAACCCTGGTCCAGCGCCGGCGACACTAGGGGGTGTTATGCGCCAAGGGCTTGGCAACCGTCAACTCCTCATCGCCAGCGTAATTACGCTACTGGCGACAGGCGTGATGATCGTGATCGATTGGCGGACAGGCGGCGTTCTGCTTGCGCCGCTGGTCGGCTTGTGGAGTGCACGCTGGGCAGCCCACCGCCTCAACGGGGGCCTGACTGGTGATCTGTACGGCGCATTGTGTGAAGTAACCGAACTCGCTGCACTGCTGGGCGTGCTGCTTGGCGAATGAATGCGCCCGCAAACCTTACACCGCCGGTTTTGACGAAACTAAGGCGGCAATGTACACTGTCTAGGTTCCGGCAGAAAAAAATTGCTATTATCTAGCGGCAAGAGGATACGCATGATTGATTCGACCGTTTATAATCCGGTGACAATGCCGGAAGCCCAATCGTCAGATGTTGCCCCACGTATCTCTGTGGTGATTCCCCTTTATAATGAAGAGGAGAGCATCCCTTCGCTGCGCCAGTCGTTGACAACGGCGTTGGATAGTGTGGGCGAGACCTACGAAGTAATCATTATCGATGATGGCTCGAAAGACCGCAGCTTTGCCCTCTTACGCGATTGGGCGTTGGCGGATGAACGGTTGACCGTGATTCGCCTGCGCCGTAACTTCGGCCAAACGGCCGCCTTCTCGGCGGGATTTGACCTTGCGCATGGCGATGTCGTCGTGACGATGGACGCCGATCTACAAAATGACCCGCTGGATATCCCCAAGTTGATGGCCAAAATTGACGAGGGCTACGACATTGTCAGCGGCTGGCGCAAAAACCGTCAGGACCGTTTTCTGGATCGCAGGTTGCCCTCGATGCTGGCCAATCGCTTGATCTCGAATGTCACCGATGTGCGTCTGCACGATTATGGCTGCTCGCTCAAGGCCTACCGCCGCGAAGTACTCCAATATGTCAAGCTATACGGAGAACTGCATCGCTTTATCCCCGCCCTTGCCAGCCAGGCCGGTGGCACGGTGACCGAAGTTCCGGTCAATCATCGCGCGCGTGAATTTGGCAAGTCCAAATATGGTATCAGCCGCACTGTGCGCGTCTTCCTGGACCTGATCACGATCTGGTTTTTGGGCAGTTACTCGACGCGGCCGATTCACGTTTTTGGTACGGCCGGTCTGCTCTCCGCCGCGGCTGGCACCCTGATGGGTTTCTACTTGGCCTTTGTTAAGATCTTTCTCAACGAGAATATTGGGGGGCGCCCACTTTTGTTATTGGCCGTACTCCTGCTCGTCATCGGTGTCCAACTGATCACGATGGGTTTGCTGGGCGAAATGGTGATCCGCACCTATCACGAGAGCCAGAAGAAGCCGATCTATATTGTGCGCGAAGTCGTGTAGCGCGGTACCGATTCAGCCTTTTCCTATCCCCGGGAGCGCCGCCATCCCTGGCGGCCAGGAGCCAGTTTATGAAGGATAAAATTTATTAACTGGCGCTTCATGGCAAA
Source organism: Caldilineales bacterium (assembly GCA_038247295.1). Taxonomy (GTDB): domain Bacteria; phylum Chloroflexota; class Anaerolineae; order Caldilineales; family Caldilineaceae; genus JAPLGZ01. Next base: position 6,419 of record JBBRVA010000335.1, read on the forward strand.
TTCAATTCATCGCATCCTCCTGCTGATCTTGGGCTGTGCCATCATTGCCCACGCCATCCTATTAGTTGATCTTCCCCTTGTCCTTCAGGCCCTGGCCGTGTTACTACTCACGGGGCTGCTACCCGGTCTGCTCGTGGTCGAATTACTCCTTGGCCAAAGCCCGGCGCCGCCATCGTCCGGCGAACGTCTGCTCTATGCCGTGGGCGCCGGGTACGCGGTGATCGTGTTCGTGATGCTGGGGGTTAGTTACCTCCCTGGTGGGATTGCCCGCTGGCAAACCTTGCTTGTCTTCGACCTGCTTTTGATCAGTTTGGGGATGCTGGTTTGGTTGCGCAGATCCAAATTAAAATCTGCGCTTGTCCACCCAATTGACAATCACGCCCCAACGCATAATCGACCGTGGCTGATCATCAGCTTGTTTTTGTTATTCCTCATTGCTGGCTTCCTCCGCTTAACCAACCTCGGCTATGCAGAATTTCTCACCGATGAAGCACGCACCGTCCTGCGCGCAGCCGCCGTGATCCAGGGTAATGAAGATGTGCTTTTTATTCACCGCAAGGGGCCGGTAGAAATTCTACTGCCCGCGGTGATCTTTGCCCTAACCGGTCATTTGAACGAGGCCAGTGCGCGCCTGCCTTTTGCACTTGCTAATCTGGCCGCGGTGGGGGCGGTCTTTCTATTGGGCGCGCGCATGGTGGGCGCGCCCGCTGGCTGGGTAGCGGCCTTGCTCCTAGCCTTGGACGGCTACCTGATCGGGTTTGCGCGTTTTGTGCAATATCAGAGCATCGTATGGCTGACCTCGGTGTTGGTCGTGCTGATCGTCTATCGCCTGCTGCGCCAGCCCAAGGCCATTACTCATTATTTAACCCTGGGCGCGCTCTTGCTGGCGACGGGGCTGCTTGCCCATTATGACGCCCTGATCGTGGCCGTGCCCGTCCTCTGCTTGCTGGCAGGGTTGGTTTGGCAGACACGTTTACGTTGGAGGATGGTAACACGCGCCGTGCTGATCGCTGCGCTGGTCGGCGGCGCACTGCTGGCGATCTTTTACGTACCCTTTTTCTTGCACCCCCACTTTCGCGCTACCTATGCCTATTTGGTTGATCAACGGATTGGCGGGGGCGAAATCCAATTTCCCTTTAATAACCTGGTCGACTTCTGGCGCCGCAGCCTCGTCTACAATTCAACCTACGCGGTCGTGCTGCTGGTTGTATTGGCGTTGGCTGCACTCAGCATGGCCTACCAACGGGGTTGGCGTCGCACCTGGGCGCGTTGGGTAGCCCTGGTGATGACTGGCTTGCTGCTCTTTGCGTTTTGGCAACCCGATGCCGCAAAGATTGGCGATACCGATTTTACCGTGCTCCTTTTTGCCCTGCCGTTGCTGCTTGTCTGGTTGGCGCCCCAGTTGAGCTTGGAAATGCGTACCCTGTGGCTTTGGTTTGGTGTGCCGTTGCTGCTCACCTTCTTTTTTATGGCCCAGCCAGGCACCCATGTCTACGTCTTTTTTACCCCGTGGGCTTTGTTGGCCGGAGCAGCGACGTTGCACGGCTGGCAGATAGTGCGTCAGCGCCTTGGTCAACCGGTTGCACTGATCGGGGGCAGCGTGGCTGCGTTGGCCGTGGCGATAGTTTTTGGACTCCATGCCTATTGGCATTTTGTGGACAATCAAACGGAGGTTGTGCACACCTGGCCCGATAATCGGCCAGCTGGGTTTTGGACACCGGCTAATTTTGACGCTACCACCATTGACCGGCTCTATGGTTTTCCGCTTGCCAATGGCTGGAAAGCCGTCGGCATGCTCTATGCCCAGGGGGTGCTACAAGGCGACTATGAAACCAATCAGCGCGACACCTTGATC
>JBBRVA010000336.1:0-8267 GCA_038247295.1 Caldilineales bacterium
ACATCGTGCTTGTGGTGCTTATTTGTTTGGCTTAGTTGCTCTCGCAGCCTAGGCCATCGTTGTCGTTGCCGTCAAAACCGTGGGGATCGGGTGGCAGTACGCGGAATCTCCGATATGAAATATCCTTACAATTCAGATCTGGTATCCCTGGTTCCAGACAAAAATCGGGATACGAGGGATCACAATTTTGTTGCGCGGGCACCGCCGGTGGCAGAGGTGTCGCCGTAGGCGGGATCACGACCGGCGTGGCGGTCGGTTGGCTGGCGGCTTGAGTTGGCGCGGGGACGACGGGAACATCGGCAGCATCAGCCCACAACCCACGGCCGGCCGCCACAGCTTCCTGCTGGGCCGCGCGGATTTCGGTCTCTTTGCTCACGTCGGGCGGGAAGGTGGCCAGGGCCGCAAACCCCAGGCGGACCAATTCCCGGTTGACAAAGGTGCCATCAGCCAGATAAACATAGCGCAACAGCCGGCCATAGCGGTCGGTCTCGTTGACATCCTTGACCAGGTAAACTGTCTTGCCCGCCACCAGTTGTCGGTTAGCTTCAGTCGCTTCCGTAAAATACGTCTGACCTTTCTCTGGCGTGTTGATCAAGATGTAGCGCACTCGATAGGTCTGCTGGTTGATCGTGACATCAATTGTATCGCCGTCGACAATGTTGGTTACCTGGGCTGCTTGCCCAGCGGGCGGTGCAACTGGCTCAGCTACTGTTACCAAAAAGGCCGCAATCCACTGGCCACCTTCTAATTGATACCAGTCCCCCGTAGCGTTTTGGCCCACGATCACTACGGTTTGGCCTTTGGTGGCCTTACCAGCAATCGTGTAAGTGGTGCCCGGTCCTGTGCGCAAATTAGCGCCGGTTGTGATGCTACCTGTAGTCGTTGCCTGAGCGGACACTAGCGATGAAGTAAGCAGCGAGAGCAGGAGTGCGATCAGGATCGTCAATCGTTTCATTCTTTTCCCCTTTACAATTACAAAACACATAAACTAATCAATCTAGCCCGGACCTTGCACGTAAAGCCTGGTGAATTGAGTGTTCTATGAATTAATCGTAAAAGAGATGACAAATCCTTCGCATTTACTTAAAGAAAGCTTATAATTCGCTGACACTATACGTAAAATGATGTATATTATGCCAAAATGCGGCGGAAGTACGTAGGAAATTGAAACAGAAAGTTGGGCATTAAATGTATGGGCAGAATAGGCAAAAGACAGGCAGAAGATCGGAGAAGGGAATTGCAGAGGCAGGAAAGCCGTAGATCGATTTCAGCCACTTCGTTCAACAATGCGGCGGGAGCATCCTCAGCCGAGGATGCTCCCGCCGCACAAAACGTAGTGGCTTAAAAGCGTAACGATTCAGAAAATCGTTGTACAGTCTAAAGCGTCAGTGGCTCGATACACTGTGCGCCTTCGTTGCGCACGTTGTTGACATAGGTGCTGATCGGGATTGCCTGCATGGCGTCGGCGGGATAGGGACGCAAGAGATGACGTAGCTCATCAAGCTCGGTGGGCGATGCATCCTTGCCGCTGCCCAGCCAGGTAGCATAATCTTCTGGCGCAATAATCACCGGCATGCGATTATGCAGCGGCTCCATCAATTCGTTGGCCTCGGTGGTTAAGAGCGTGCAGCTTTCGATCACCGATCCATCGGGACTATGCCAGACTTCCCACAGACCGGCAATCGCAAACGGATCATCGCTGCGCATGTTGATGTAATAAGGCTGCTTGCGCTTTTCTTGGCGCTGCCATTCATAAAAACCACTCGTCGGCACCAAACAACGTCGCCGCTTGAAGGCCGCACGGAAGGATGGTTTCTCGGCCACCGTCTCGGCGCGCGCGTTGATGAGGCTGTTGCCAATGCTGGGATCTTTGGCCCAAGAAGGGATCAACCCCCACAGGCTAAGCGCCCATTCACGAGCCTTTGTCTCAGGATTCGCACGCACAACGGCCACGGGCTGGGTCGGTGCAATATTGTAGCGGGGAACCGTAATCGGCTCCGCCGGCAGATCAAATTGTTGCGCCAGTTGTTCAGCCGACGCGCTGAGTGTAAATCGTCCGCACATAGTTTCATTATAGCATAAATCTGTCAGTTTGCACAATTTGATAGCGCACTTCCCGTTTTTATCCACATCAGTGTATACTTACAGCAATCTTTTTCATCAACAAATATCTAGGATCCTTTCATCTATTTATCCTATCCACCAGAACTTTTCGGAGATTGTTAAACTCGTGAATTTCCGTCTATCACGCAGAGGGTTTTTGCGCCAGGCCGGTGGGCTTACCCTTATTTCTTCACTCGCCGGCTGCGCCGCGCCATCGGCAACCCTAACTTCAGCAACGGCGGCCTCATCGGTAGCCGCATCCCTCGTGCGCACCGCGGCACGTCTCAGCCACCTGGAAGCGGCCGGGGCGCCCCATAGCCGGCCACCACTTGATCTATTACATTCTAGCTTGCCCGTTCCCGATCCGCCACTCGATGTGAAGATTGGGCAGATGTTACTGATCGGCTTTCGCGGCCAAACCCTGACCGATGAGAGCCGCATCATCAGTGAGATCCGCGAGCAGCATATTGGCAGCGTCGTCCTCTTTGGCCACAATGTCGTCACCCCAGAGCAAGTACGGACGATGAATCAGACGTTGCAAGCCGCCGCCAAGATCCCACTCTTGATTGCGATGGATCAGGAGGGCGGTCAAGTGATCCGTCTGGGCCAACGCTTTGGCATCACGGCCAACTATTCGGCCCAAGCACTAGGTTATTTAAATGACCTGGCGGCGACGGCCGCCCAGGCCGAACTCTTTGCCAAAACGCTGGCCGATTTGGGCATCAATCTAAATCTGGCCCCAGTGGTTGACCTGAATACTAATCCGTCCAACCCTGTGATTGGCGCGCTGGGGCGCAGTTATTCGGCCGACCCGGCGGTGGTAACGGCCCATTCGAGCAGCTTTTTGCAAGCCCATCACAAACATAATATCTTTGGCACCTTGAAACATTTTCCTGGCCATGGCAGCAGCCGCAGCGATACGCACCGCGGTTTTGTCGACGTGACGGAGACCTGGCAGGAAGTTGAACTAGAGCCCTATGCCAATTTGATCCAAAATGGGGATTGCGATGTGATTATGACGGCCCACATCGTCAACAAAAAGTATGACGAGAAGCTGCCGGCCACCCTTTCGCACCCGATCATTACCGGCATTCTGCGCGAACGGCTGGGGTACAATGGCGTGGTCATGTCGGACGATATGCAGATGCGGGCGATTTCGCAATACTATGACTTTGGCGGCGCCATTCAGCAAGCGATTGAAGCCGGTGTCGATATCATTTCAATCTCGAATAACAGTGGCTATCAAGCCGGCGTCGCCACACGCGCCAGCAGCGTAATTCGCGACCTGGTCGACAAGGGCACAATCAGCGCCGAGCGGATCGACCAATCGTACCAACGGATTATGCGGCTGAAGGAACGCCTGGCGGTGGCGGCCTAACCGGATGATCAACCCCACACTGACGGTCGAGTCCGACATTTATATTCATGCGGCCCGTGGCACCGTCTGGGAGAAATTTACCGATCTGGACACATGGCCGCGCTGGGATCCGTCGGTTTTGGCAGCCCAGTGGCGCAGCGGCGATCGTTGGCAAGAGGGCGCCACATTTAGCAGCCAGCGGCAAAGCCGTTGGGGCGAGCGCACACGGCTCGCCGTAATCCGCATGGTTGTGCCAGATGATACGACGGTCTGGGAGAGCGGCGGTGGTGGGCAGCAGACGGTACACAGTGCCCATTTGACTGATGATTTGGGCGGCTGTAAAATACGCCTGCGCGAGACATATCACGGGCCATGGGTCTTTGCGCTTTACCTTGGGCGCGGCCAGCAACGCGCAAGGTTGGAAACGGCGTTACGCGAGTTCAAAGCGTACATAGAACGCAGATAATCAAAGATGCTACCAATCCTGGCATTTCTGGATCCCATTCGCCGCTGTCCACAAAAACAAAGGCCTGATTCTGCTGCACATTATCCTTGTCAACTACGCCTATCCAGAGCACCTCTCAACGGCCGCCGCGCTGCTCAAACACGCCGTTGAATTAACCGATTGGGCAGAAACTGTACAAGCAGTGGGCGCCAAAGTTACCGTTCTGCAACGCTTTGGTCACCGTGAGGATTTGCAACGGGCAAAAGTGGTCTATCACTTAGTAGCAGATGGATTGGGGCCTCGGCTACGCCCCTGGCATGCGCCGCGCCAATTGCACTGGACCTTGCGCATGCTGGGCAAAGCCAGCGTTCAGGCCGGTTTCCCCACCCTTGTCCAGATCAATAGCTTGCACTATCCGCTCCAAACCTGGCAGGCACGCACCCTCTTGCCCCAAGCCTGTGCACTCGTGGTTCAGCATCACGGTGAAGCGCCATGGCCTGTGCCGCGCCATCTGATCCAGCGCTGGGGCATGCGATTAGTCGATGGCTTTCTATTTGCCAGCCGCGCTGCCGCCCAACCCTGGCTAGAGCAACGGATTATGCCCGACGAGCGTCTGGTCTATAAGATACCAGACGGTTCAGCGACGGATCGGCAGGGGGTAGGGAAAAAGTTCGTCCAGATTTACGAAGAGATTTTGCAGAGGCGCACCGCTTAGATTATTTGCATTCTGCCATTCACGAAACGAGGACATTCGCATATGCCAATGCTAGAGGTTACCCAAGCGACGCCCATGGCGGTTAGATTTGAACAGAAACGCGCCTTCGCCCTGGAAGCGATCGAGATATTTAGCGCGATCTTGAACACACCAGATGGTCGTTTACGCTTGTTCTTCTACCAATTGCCCTGGGAATCCTGCCTGCCCGGCTTGATCTCACACACGTCGATCACGAACGATCGCGGCATGATCTTTCTCAAAGTAACCATGCTTGTTGGGCGCACTGTCGAGCAGAAACGCAAGTTGATCGAGCGCTTGACACAAGCCGCCCATCGTCACTTGGATGAACCGATCGAAGATGTGCGTGTGATCATCTTCGACATCCCCGCCACTGATTGGGGTGTGGGTGGCATCCCGTTGACGGACAGATGATCAGTGGCCAGTCATCAGTTATCAGTTACGGTACAGAACTATCTCACTGATAACTGATGACTGGCTTTACAACTATGCGTCCGTCACACAGCCTTCCGATGCTGGTGAAACCGTCTTGATATATTTGTACAGCGCGCCCTTCGTCACCTTGTAAGGCGGCGCCGTCCAGCCGGCTTTACGCCGCGCTAGTTCTTCATCAGAGATTTCCACGGTTAGCGAGTTCGTCTCGGCGTCGATCGTAATCGTATCACCTTCCTGCACCAGACCGATGCCACCGCCCTCTTGTGCTTCCGGCGTGATGTGGCCAACCACGAAGCCGTGCGTGCCACCCGAGAAGCGGCCATCCGTGATCAACGCCACGCTCTTGCCCAGGCCCGCGCCCATGATTGCGCCCGTAATCAGCAGCATCTCGCGCATGCCAGGGCCACCCTTCGGACCTTCGTAGCGGATCACGACCACATCGCCATGGGTTACCTTGCCCTCTTGGATCGCAGTCAAGGTCAGCTCCTCCGAATCGAAGACCTTGGCCGGGCCAGAGAAGCGCGTCCCCTCTTTGCCAGTGATCTTAGCCACCGCGCCTTGCGTCGCCAGATTGCCGTACAGCACTTGCAAATGGCCCGTGGCTTTCAACGGATTCGAGAGCGGGCGGATAATTCGTTGCCCTTCCTTCAAGTCTGGCAGTTCGGCCAGGTTTTCGGCCATCGTCTTGCCGGTGATAGTCAAACAATCACCATGCAGCAGTCCCTCGCGCAACAAGAGCTTTTGCACGGCCGGCACACCGCCCACATCATAGAGTTCTTCCATCACATATTTACCGCTCGGTTTCAGATCGGCCAACAGCGGTGTGCGGTTGGAAATCTTCTGAAAATCGTCGATTGTCAGCGGCACATCGGCGGCACGCGCGACGGCCAGCAAATGTAAGACGACGTTGGTCGAGCCGCCCAGGGCGACGGCCACCGTAATTGCATTCTCAAAGGCCTTCAGCGTCATCACATCTAGTGGCTTGATATCTTTCTCAATCAGATTAACCATCGCCTTGCCGACGCGATGGCACTCGTCGATCTTGTCGGGGCTGGTCGCTGGGATCGAAGAACTATAGGGCAGGCTCATGCCCAGTGATTCGATCACCGACGACATCGTGTTGGCCGTATACATACCGCCACACGCCCCGGCGCCGGGACAGGCATTCTTCAAAACGGCGCGCAGTTCATCTTCGTTGATCTCTCCCGCCAGCCATTTGCCATAGGCTTCAAAGGCCGAAACAATATCCAGTTTCTGGTCACCCAGGTGGCCGGGGCGAATCGTGCCACCGTAGACCACAATCGTAGGCCGGTTGAGGCGGGCCGCCGCCATCAAGGCACCGGGCATGTTCTTATCGCAGCCGGGGATCGGCACACAGGCGTCATAAAAATGAGCGCCCATCACCGTTTCAATCGAATCAGCGATCAGGTCGCGTGATTGGAGCGAATACTTCATGCCCGCGGAACCCATCGAGATGCCATCGCTGACCCCAATCGTGTGGAAGATCAGGCCAACGAGGCCGGCCTCGATCACCCCTTTTTTGACCTCTTTGGCCAGGTCGTTCAAATGCATATTACAGGTGTTGCCTTCCCAGCCCATGCTGGCAATGCCCACCTGCGGCTTGCGCATATCCTCGTCGGTCAGGCCAATGCCATAGAGCATAGCCTGCGAACCGACTTGCGAGCGTTTTTGGGTCAACTGGCTACTATATTTGTTCAGTTGACCATTCACGGTTGTGACTGTCATGGAAGCTTTCTCCTATCGATTATTTTTATTTTGGCTTTCGTGATAAAATGAATGGGCTCATCTGTGAAAAGTGTGTAAACTAGTGTGTAAACTAATGAGCGAATGAATGTCGTATCGAACGTACTCTATGCGTTGGATTGGGAGATATACGATGCCAACCACGATTCTTGCAGCGCCTATCCTTACGCCACCATCACCAACCGAAAATCGTTGCTATACGGCAGACGAATTGCTAGAAATTTCTACTGACAGTGGCCATCGCTACGAATTAATTCAAGGAAATCTGATCATAATGGCTCCTGCAGGTGCTGAACACGGTGACACTGCGCTTGGCCTAGGTGCCAGAATACGCGTTTTCGCCGATGACAACGACTTAGGCGCCGTATTTGCTGCGGAAACAGGCTTTCTACTTGAACAAAAGCCAGATACTGTTCGTGCACCGGATGTAGGCTTTGTGCGCAAAGCTCGTCTCCCCAACGGCAAAGTTCCCCGTTCTTACTTTCCCGGCGCGCCAGATTTAGCCGTCGAGGTCGTCTCCCCTGGTGATAGAGCCGATGAAATCGATGATAAAGTAAAATGCTGGCTGCGCTACGGCACACGCTTAGTTTGGTTATTAGTGCCCAAAACGCGCAGCATCACTGTCTATCGTAGCGATGGCACGGCACAGGTGCTCAACCTTAACGATACGTTGGACGGCGAAGATGTGTTACCCGGCTTTCGCTTTCCAGTCAGTCGCCTGTTCCGTTGACTTTCTGCTTCTCGGCATCCGTTAGGATAAAATATTCCACGGCGTCGGCCAGCGCAATCCAACTAGCTTCAATGATATTAGTGCTGGCCCCCACCGTACTCCAGACTCTTTCACCATCCGTAATGTCGATTAAAACCCGTACAATCGCGCCCGTTGCGCTGTGGCTATCCAGAATGCGCACTTTGTAGTCGATCAAGTTCACTGCCCGCAGCCGCGGATAAAACTGCTCGATTGCCTTGCGCAGCGCTAAGTCCATCGCATTCACCGGCCCATTGCCCTCGGCCACTTCGTGGAAAACGCGCTCCCCAACCTTCACCTTAACCGTAGCTTCGGAGAAAAGACCGCGCCCGGCGCGGTGTTCGACGTTGGCAGTATAATCGATCAATTCGAAGGGTGCGATGTAACTCTTTTGTACCCGCCGCAACATCAGGTCAACGCTGGCTTCGGCGCTCTCGAAGGCAAAACCGGCATTCTCCAATTCCTTGATCTTCTGCAGCACTGCCCGCTCTTCGTCCAGGCTGAGCCCGTTGAGGCCAAATTCCTTGCGCTTGACGGCGATGTTGTCCTTGCCGCTCAATTCACTGACCAGGACACGCGTCTCATTGCCCACCAACGCCGGATCGATATGTTGGTAGCTCATGGTGTGCTTGACAACGGCGTTGACATGCGTGCCGCCCTTGTGCGCAAACGCACTGGCGCC
>JBBRVA010000337.1:0-8256 GCA_038247295.1 Caldilineales bacterium
AAGCGGGGCGCAATTTCCAGATCTTTGGCTTCGTAACCTTTGCTCACAATTTCAATTACGGCTTCGGGCAGTAAAGAAATGGCCTCTTCTTGCTCATCTGGCTCGCGACAAAAGATGGAAATATCTGGGCGCAACAAGGAACCGTCGCCAAAGCGAATATAGACATCGGCATAGTGAAGGCACGCGCAGCCGCCTACGTCCTGCGTCGGTGGTTTTTTAAGCGATTCACGAATCCGATCCACGGCCCGTTGGTGCTTCAAGACCGGGTGAGCTTCCCAAATAGGTAAGCCGCCGATGATTTCTAGGCGCACACCCAACTCATTGGCTTGCATCAAACGTTGGAATAATTTCTCACTGACGGCCATTGTGCATCCCTTTCTGACCAATTGCCAGTTGTAAATATATATAAATCTATTTTACCTCAGATATGATACAATCAACCAGGCAACTTTGACCCTGTTCATTGCAGCTCATTGAAAGGAGCGAACCCCTCATGCAATATGTTAACCTGGGCAACACCGGCCTTAAGGTTTCACGCCTCTGTCTGGGTATGATGACCTACGGCACGCCCGCTTGGCGCGATTGGGTGCTGGATGACGCCCAGAGCCGCCCCTTTATCCAGCGTGCGCTGGAAGCCGGGATCAACTTCTTCGACACCGCCGATGTCTATTCGATGGGCGTCAGTGAAGAAGTGACCGGTCGCGCGCTGAAGGAGTTGGCTAAACGCGACGAAATCGTTGTTGCTACTAAAGTGTTTAACCCGATGGGCGACAAACCCAATCAGCGTGGTCTCTCACGCAAGCATATTATGGATGGCATCGCTGCCTCGCTGCGTCGTTTAGAGTTAGATTATGTCGATCTCTACCAGATTCATCGCTACGACAAAGAGACCCCAATCGAAGAGACAATGGAAGCGCTGCACGATGTTGTCAAGGCTGGCAAGGCACGCTACATTGGCGCATCGAGCATGTTTGCCTGGCAATTTGCCAAGGCCCAGCATACCGCCGAAAAACATGGCTGGACGCGTTTTGTCGCCATGCAGAACCATTATAACCTGGTTTACCGTGAAGAAGAACGCGAGATGATTCCGCTGTGCCAAGATCAAGGCGTCGGCGTGATCCCATGGAGCCCGCTCGCGCGCGGCTTTTTGGCCGGCAATCGCACGCCTGACAAGGGCGGCGAAACCGCGCGGGCCAAGAGTGATGCCTTTGCCCACCAGATGTATTATCAGGACAATGATTTTGAAACACTAGCGCGCACGCAGGCACTGGCTCAGGCGCGCGGCACTACACCAGCCCAGATTGCGCTGGCTTGGCTGCTGCACCAGCCCGGCGTCACGGCGCCGATCATTGGCGCTAGCAAGATGTACCAGTTGGAAGAGGCGATTGCTGCGTTGGAAATCCGGCTCGCGCCCGAAGAATGTAAACAACTGGAAGAGCCATATCGCCCCCACCCTGTGTTGGGCCATAGTTAGTACTACCGTAACGATAAAACCATAGGAAGATAGGTTTTTAATTGCAATAGGAGAGAACGTATGCTCGAACAAGCCAAAGCAATTCAAGACCAACTGGTCGCCTGGCGTCGTGATATTCACATGCATCCGGAGCTAGGTTTTCAAGAGCAGCGCACCGCCCGCCTGGTGGCAGATACGCTGGAAGCGATGGGCATCGAGGCGCAGACCGGCGTAGCCAAGACCGGCGTGATTGGCTACTTGGGCGAAGGCAGACCCGTCATTGGTATCCGCGCCGATATGGACGCCTTGCCGATCCAGGAAGCCCACGATGTTCCCTATGCTTCACAGACCGCCGGGGTCATGCACGCGTGCGGCCACGATGCCCATACCGCCATGTTGTTGGGAGTGGCGCGTTTACTGGCAGAAATGCCAAATCGCCCCCCTGGCCAGGTGCGTTTTCTTTTTCAACCCAGTGAAGAGGATCAGGACGACGAAGATAAGTCTGGTGGTTTGCGTATGGTGGAAGAGGGCGCGCTGCAGGGCGTCGATGCGTTGATCGCTCTGCATGTGGCCAGTGATCTGCCTGCCGACAAGATTATGATCGAATCGGGCTATATTACTGCGAATGAAAACTCATTTGCGATTACATTGACTGGCACCGGTGGTCATGGCGCCTATCCCCACCAAACCGTTGATCCGACCTTTATTCTCGCCCAGGTGTTAAACGCCATTTATGGCATTCGCGCTCGTCGCATCGATCCGACCAAAGCGGCCACGATCTCGATTGGTTCGATCCACGCCGGCAATGCCAGCAACGTGATTCCGCAAAAAGTAGAAATTACGGGCACCATGCGCAGCTTTGATGATGCGACGCGCGAACAGCTTAAAACGGAATTAGCCAAGGCCCTTGAGGTCGCCCACGCCTTAGGGGGCGATTTTACCCTGAAGATCACCGAAGGTTACCCCGCCACCTACAATGATCCGTCGGTTGCCGATAGTATCCGTCAGACTGCACAAGATCTGTTCGGGGCCGAAGGACTGATCGCGCCGGAAGCGGGGATGGGAGCGGAAGATTTCAGCTATATGGCGCGTCAGGCGCCCGGGGCCATGTTTATGCTGGGCGCCAAGTACGACAACGTCAGCCGACCTCATCATACTCCTGTCTTTGACATCAATGAGTCGGTGCTACCGGTAGGTACGGCACTGCTGGCAGAAGTGACATGCCGCTTGTTGCGCCAGCATGGTGACAAAGGGAAGGTTGCATGATCCCAATCCACGACCTCAATCCTACGCGGCGGACGCCAATTTTTACCTGGCTGATATTGGCAATCAATATTGTTGTCTTCTTGTGGGAGCAGACTTTTTCACCGGAAGCACTATTTCAAATGTTTCAGCAATTGTCTGTCGTGCCTGTTTTGGCGGCTGCAGCGCCTTTTGCGCCAGAGACTTTGTTGGATGTGTTGCGTAGCATATTCTTACATGGCGGCTGGGCGCATCTGATCGGTAATATGCTTTATCTCTACCTGTTTGCCGACAATGTCGAGGACCGCTGGGGAAGGATCTTCTTTTTGGTGCTCTACTTTGCCAGCGGGTATGTCGCCGCTATGGCCCAAGTGCTCATCGATCCTACATCGGAAATTCCCCTGGTCGGGGCGAGCGGCGCGATTGCTGGTGTATTAGGCAGCTATCTCGTGCTCTACCCGGGCGTGCGCGTGCGCGGCATCATTCCACTCGGCTTTTTTAGCACGATTACGGATTGGCCGGCGTGGGGTGTGTTGGCGCTCTGGTTTGTTTTACAGCTTTTTAATGGTTTGGCTTCCCTTGGTGCACCGATGGGTAGCCAAGGTGGCGTGGCCTTTTTTGCCCATATTGGCGGTTTTGTCTGTGGCATGTTACTCACCTGGATCTTTATGCTGATCATGCCCCAACCCCGCGCCGATCAACGGCGCCAGATGTTATATGACCGCGCCGGGCGTTACCGGTTCTAAGGTGTTATTGGTTAAACTGGTAGCCAATCAACGCGTTCATATAACCGTCGAATAGATAGTTCAAATTTGAGCGACCGAAGGGTGAAGCTCTCTTCTAAATTGATAAATTCTGCCAGGGTCCAAAGTCCGTTCTGTGGTTTATAGTAATATTCAATGTGGACTTGCTCCTGGTGAATCAGCACATAATCTTGCAAAGTAGGGATTGTGCGATAAAATTCAAACTTCTGACCGCGATCATAGTCCCGTGTCGATGGTGAGAGTACTTCTACAATGGCAAATGGATTCGTTAGTGTATCTGTGCGCCCCTTCGCAAAGTCAACACGCCCGCAGACAACCATTGTGTTCGGATACGTATACAATTCTTTGGCTTTGACCAACAGCCGCATATCACTGCTAAATGCTTCGCAGGATGAGGATCTTAGTCCGTTATTCAATACAGCGTAAGCATTGCCAGCAATTCGATTATGATTTGCTGAACCGCCAGCCATCGCAAAGATTTCGCCTTTGAAATACTCACTTTTGTCGACTGCTGTTATTTCGATGGCTAGATATTCTTCTGCTGTATAGAATTTAGATTGTATTCGTGCCAGCGCCATAGATCACCTAGATTTGTATCAAAAGCCGGATCAGAAGTGTATGCGCGATAGCGTACAAAAAATGATTCACTTCCACGCCTATTATAATGGATGTGCTTATGTCGATCAAACAATTGCCGCAGGTTGCACTTGAATCTACTGTCATTTCGCATGGTTTACCCTATCCACACAACCTGGCCCTAGCCCAGGCGATGGAACAGATTATTCGCGAGCGGGGCGCCGAACCGCGCACGATTGGTATCATCGCTGGTGAATTGGTGGCCGGCGTGAATGAGGCGCAACTTTTACATCTGGCGACTGGCGCCAACATTCGCAAAGTCAGCCGGCGCGACCTGCCTATCGTCGTAGCGCGCCGCCAGGATGGCGCTACCACCGTTGCTACCACCATGTGGATCGCCCAGCGCTTTGGCATTGAAGTCTTTGCGACCGGCGGCATCGGCGGTGTACATCGGGGCGATGGCACAGATATTAGCGCCGACTTGCAAGAATTAGCACAGACGCCGGTCATGGTCGTCTGCGCTGGCGCCAAGGCCATTTTGAATTTGCCGGCGACGTTGGAATATCTAGAAACACATGGGGTGACGGTGGCTGGCTGGCAGACTGATGAATTCCCGGCTTTTTACAGCCGCAGCAGTGGGTTGCCAGTCGATGTGCGCTGTGATAGCGCGCAGGAAGTGGCAGACATCTGGCGGGCCAAGCGGATGCTAGGGTTGCCTGGCGGTTTGCTCGTTGCTGTGCCAATCCCTGTCGAGCATGAGATCCCGGCGCACGAAATCGAACCGGTCATTGCGCAGGCTGTGGCCGAAGCTGAGGCGCAAGGAGTGCGTTCGGCCCAAGTAACACCCTTTCTGCTCACGCGCCTGGCAGAACTGAGTGGTGAACACAGTTTGCGCGCCAACCTGGCTTTGCTAAAAAATAACGCCAGCGTCGCGGCAGAAATTGCCGTTGCGCTGGCGTCGTAGACAGTAATTGGTAATTGGTAATTAGTGACTGGTCATGTCACCAGTCACTAATTACCAATCATCCCTTTATGCATTTACCGGCGCCTCCATCAGGCGCAAAAACTCTTGGCGATCAATTACTTCTTTTTCGAGCAAGGTGTTGGCTACCGCGACCAACTTGTCTTTGTGACGAGTTAGAATATCATTGGCCCGGGTGTACGCTGCCTCGACAATGCGCCGTACCTCTTGGTCAATTTTGCGGGCGACATCTTCACTGTAAGTGCGCTGTTGTCCGATCTCCATGCCCATAAACGGGTTGGCATCGGCATGTTGCAACTGCATAGGTCCAATTACGTCGCTCATGCCATACCGTGTCACCATTGCTTTGGCCAGCTTGGTCGCGCGCTCTAGATCGCCAGCCGAAGCGGTCGACGGTTCTGCAAAGACGAGTTCTTCGGCAACGCGTCCACCTAACAAACCGGCCAATGAATCTTCGTATTCGGCCCGGCTGCGCAAGGTGCGGTCTTCTTCGGGCAAAGGCATCACATAGCCCATTGACTGGCCACGACTTACAATCGTGATTTTACCGACGCGATCGGTGTGCTCTAAACTCTCCATCACAATCGCCCGCCCTGCTTCGTGATAAGCCACGACCTGGCGGTCTTTGACATCCAAGACGCGGCTGCGGCGGGCCGGACCGGCCATCACGCGCTCAATCGACTCGATCAACTCGTCCATGCCAATCGAGCGCTTGTTGCGACGCGCGGCTAAGATGGCAGCTTCATTGATCAAATTCTCCAGATCGGCCCCTACCATGCCCGGCGTCTGGCCAGCAATCAGGCCCAGATCGATATCGGGCGACAGAGGTTTGCCGCGCGCATGAACTTTAAGAATTGCTTCGCGACCGCGGCGATCAGGTCGGTCAACGACGACTTTACGATCAAACCGGCCCGGGCGCAGCAGGGCCGGGTCTAGAATGTCGGGGCGGTTGGTGGCGGCGATGATCACAACATTCGTATCAGTGTCAAAGCCATCCATCTCGACCAAAATCTGGTTGAGCGTCTGTTCGCGCTCGTCGTTGCCACCACCCATGCCGGCGCCGCGATGGCGACCCACGGCATCGATCTCATCAACGAAAATGATGCAAGGTGAACTCTTTTTGGCTTGTTCAAAGAGATCGCGTACGCGGCTGGCGCCGACACCAACAAACATTTCGACAAATTCCGACCCAGAACTGCTAAAGAAGGGCACGCCTGCTTCACCGGCAACAGCTTTGGCCAGCAATGTCTTGCCGGTGCCGGGTGAACCGACCATGAGTACACCTTTGGGGATGCGGGCGCCGAGGGCGGCAAATTTTTCCGGCTCGCGCAGAAACTCGACCACCTCTTGCAATTCTTGTTTAGCTTCATCCGAGCCGGCCACATCTTCAAAGGTAATGCTGGGGCGATCGGCGGTGTCCAACTTGCGTGCTCGACTACGGCCAAATTGCATGGCCCGATTCTGGCCACCGCCGCCCGCCTGCCGCATGATAAAAATGAAGAAGCCAAAAATCAACACCATGGGCAGTAGCATGATTAGCCAGTTGAAAATCGCTGCGCTGTTGGGGGCGCTCTCCACTTCGATGGTCACGCTCTCCAGTTGTTCAGTGCTAACACCCAACGCTTTTAAGGTCTCGAACAGGCTTTCATTACTTTCTTTACGGCTGCGCAGAACAGGGCCGCTATTTTTGGGTTCGATCGTAATCGACTCCCCCTGGACAGTGATTGTATTGACGGTGCCATCCTGCACCATTTGTGCTACCTGGTTGAGGCCGATTACGTCAGTGCTATCTGTAGGTCTATTCAATAGAAAGCGCGAACCAAACAGAACCAGGATCGCAAGGACAATCCAAAACCAACTCCGGCTCAGGATGCTGCCAGCCTGGTTGCGCGGATCGCGATCGCCAGAATCGCCGGGGTTCGGTTTGCGCGAGGGGGGTGAGTTTTTGGGTGTTGACATGGGCAATTTTCCAAATGAAAGGTAAAAACGACAACAGATTTCAGAAAGCAAAGGTTTAAGTTAGAATCGTGTATTATGATTGACTGATTCTATCTCAATCTAGGCTAAAAATCCGTAAGCTGTAATGCGCATCGCTCGTGGCTAGCGCAAGTTCTCTAATTCTTCACGAATGGAGACGCCCACTCGGTGTGTTTCTGCTTGGTGTAGCGGTGGCAGTTCAGACGATGCATGTGAATTAGGTTTTGAAGCCTCGTCCGGCTTGTCACTAAGACAGAGTTGTAAACAATTACGTGCCCGCAGCCATTCCGACAATTGACAAACTTCCTCAGTAAGGGTAATTTCGTGCTTGAGCAACTCTTCAACGCTGCTGCGATCTGGCATGTTCCCCATATGCGCCATCGTGCTGATAAACTCTTCGCGGCGAAAACGTTTGAACGGGGTCGGATCACCAACGCGCACACTAGAAATTACGGCTTCGTGCACCTGCCGGAAGCCTTCGCTTACCTTGGGGTTAATCATCATACGACTGTTGACCCAGCGCAGAAATTGTTCGAAATTGTTTAGGCTGGTCTCTTCGACTTCTTTCAATATTTCTTCATACCCAATCAAGCCTGTGTTGAGCACTAGACAGATATAGGCCAGATAATCTTGATTATCTTCAGTTAAGTCATGATATTTTGAACGGTTGAGCGTGCTATATTGTTTCTCAAACGCAACCCGGTCAAAATCTTCACCTAACACGGAATCCATCGTGTTGTAAATACCTTCGATACGCGCCTTGTCGATCACTTGATCGTTGCGCCCTTTGGCGCCGAGCGCGGTTTTGTCAATATCGAAAATCACCACTGTGCGTGCATCAAGATGCAGACCTCGCTCCAATGTCCATGCAACCCAACTGCTCAATGCCGACCAGCGGTTGGCGCTATACACATTATCCTGGTTATCGATTTCTATGTCGGGCGCCTGGGTGCTTTTCTCCGAACCGATAAAACAAGTTCCGCTCCAACCACTTTGCTTGCGCATATTGCGATAGGCCATACCATCATTTAAGAGGGTGTCACCAATCAAGAGGATTTCCTGTACCGATGTCTTAACACCACGAATGCGTTGCGCTTCTTCGGCAAACCAGATGGCCGCCTTGGCATAGTCACGCTCTAGCTTGCGCGGAATACGGTCACCGGACAGCCCCATGCGATAGGCAGCCGATTTCAAACCTGGCAAGCGCTTGTCCAAAGGCTCCAGGTTGCGGTAAATTACCCAGTCGCCAAAAAAATCAGACA
>JBBRVA010000338.1:0-8249 GCA_038247295.1 Caldilineales bacterium
GTAATCTGTGGACGCTGATTGAACCACAAGCGCCCCTTGCCATTTTACTGTTCTTAACGCTGTTGTTGGTGATTGCGGCCAGTACGCTGCAAGGGGCAAAGAAGGCCAAGTAGTCGCGTGTTTCGCTCAAGTTGAGCGTGGAGTAAAGATGAAGCCAGTTGAAGCTGTTTACGTGACGATAGCCATAATTTTTGCATTTATCGGCGTCGCACGCACGTATGCCAGAGAATTGGGCAACACATTGGTAATTTTAGTGGCTATCTTTTTGTTGACCTTGCTCGAAGCGCGGGCCATCGAATATTTAACGCTCGGGGGGGAGCGCATCTTTGACGTAGCTGGCGATGCGACCAATCTTTTTCTCAGCCTTTCATTCACCATTCTCTTTGTCAGTATCGTCTTTGCCAGCTATTCGGGCCGCACCTTTGGCATGCCGTCATTCGGCGGGCGACCGTTGGGGCCACCCGAGGGAACGTTGCTTAGTTTGGCCATCGGCTTGATTAACGGTTACCTGGTGGCTGGCACACTCTGGTATTACCAAGATCGTTTTGGCTATCCATTTCAACGTTTTGGCTGGATTACCCTGCCGCTGACGCCCACCGGCGCCGAGATAGTGGCCTTATTGCCACAACGGCTTTTCGATTCGCCGGTCTATTGGATGGTGCCGGTGGCGGTGTTGATTATCTTCCTGGTGCGTGGCTAAGCCAATAATTAGTAAATAGTAATTAATTGTTATTTATGACTTATTCTGCTCTTTGTAAGCGAACGGCTCGATGGAATTATTGAAAGCAGTGCTCGAAGCGCCTACTCATATGACAACGCAAACACTTGGCACAGTCACAACTCAAGCCTGGCAACACCGGCTCGCTGAACGCGATGCCGGGTTGGCGATCCACTTGCTGGGCATTGGCGGCGCGGGTTTGAGCGCGATTGCTCAAGTGTTGATCGAGATGGGGTTTCGGGTCAGCGGCAGTGATCGCCAACCAAATCCGAATACAGAACGGCTGGCCAAGGCCGGTGCGCAGATTTTTACGACGCAGGTGGCCGAGAATCTAACCGGTGCAACCCTGGCGCAACTGCCCGATGTCGTGCTGATCAGCAGCGCGGTGAGTGAAGCGAACCCAGAACGACAAGCGGCCGCCCAACTGGGCCTGCCCATCGTCAAGCGTTCGGATTTTTTACCCATCCTACTTGCCGATCGCCAATTGATTGCGATTGCCGGCACCGCAGGCAAAAGTACGACGACGGCCATGACCGTCAAGGTATTGTGCGAGGCCGGCATCGAAGCGGGCTATATTATTGGCACAGATTTGCCGGGGTTTGGCAATGCCGCGGCTGGGCGCCATGCCGCTTTTGTGCTCGAGGCCGATGAGTATGATCGGATGTTCTTGGGCTTCCAGCCGACGATCACCGTGCTGACTAACGTAGAATGGGATCATCCAGACTGCTATCCAACGCCGGCCAGTTTTCGCCATGCCTTTATGCAATTCGTCGACTCGACGCAACGCGACGGCCGGATTATCTCGTGTGCTGATGATCCAGGTGCAGAAGGGATCCGGGCCTATGGCCAGACCCGCGGTCCGGCCTGGATTACCTACGGTACGGCGGAACACGCCGATTGGCATGTGAGCAACGTGATGCCAATGGCCGGCAGTGGCTACCAGGCCGATCTGGATTGGCGCCAGCAGGCTAAGGGACAATTAACCCTACAGGTACCTGGTCTGCACAATGTTCGTAATGCCCTGGCGGCTCTGGCCGTTGCCGATTGCTACAATATTCCAACCGAGCAAGCCTTGACCAGTTTGCAAATGTTTACTGGCACAGCACGTCGTTTTGAAACCAAAGGTGAAGTGCAAGGCGTGACGGTCATTGACGATTATGCGCATCACCCGACAAAAATTGTCGCCACCGTGGCGGCGGCGCGCAAACGCTATCCAACACGGCGCATCTGGGCTGTCTTTCAGCCGCACACTTACAGCCGTACGAAAAATTTATTGCAGGAGACGGCCGACAGTTTTAGCAACGCCGACCAGGTGATCATCACCGATATCTACGCCGCGCGCGAGCAAGACGATGGCAGTGTCCATGCGCAAGATGTGGTAGCGGCCAGTTCGCATCCGCACATCCAACACATTGGCGGGTTGGCGCAAGTGGCTGCCGCGCTAACCAAGTGGGTGCAAAGTGGCGATGTTGTCGTCGTGATGGGGGCGGGCGATAGCTACAAGGTGGGAGAAATGTTGTTAGCCCAATTGCAGCACGCAACATGATGCGTGTTGCTCTATAGTCGCCGTAGGGCGACTTCGTCTATCTAGCTGCGAATTAATTCGTTTAATTGATTAGAAATTATGCTATCCGTTAAAGAGCTTGACCTAACCATACCGACCAGCCTCGGCATCGAAATTCGCCAGGGTGTAAACCTTGCGCCATTGACGACGATGAAAGTGGGCGGTGCGGCCGAATATTTTGCCACCGTGACCACCACCGATCAGATGTTGAAACTGGTGCGTTGGGCGCGTAAGGCGGCGCTACCCTATTTTATCTTGGGCGGCGGCAGCAATATATTGATCAGCGATGCTGGGATCCGGGGTCTGGTGATTGAGAACCGTTGTCGCCAGGTGCGGCTTGATGCGGCGCCCGCCTTCTGTATTGTGGGGCAAGATGATAGCCGGCCTTATCTGTTTGCCGAGAGTGGCGCGGCGATGGCTGGTGTGGCGCGGCGCAGCGTACGCGAAAATTTAACCGGACTGGAATGGGCTGTCAGCGTGCCTGGCACCTTGGGTGGTGCAGTCGTAGGCAACGCTGGGGCGCATGGTGGCGAGATCAAGGATAATCTCGTCAATGCCCTGCTATTGGACGAAGACGGCGTTGTGCAAGAATACAGCGTTACCGATTTTAACTATGCCTATCGCGACAGCACGATCAAGCGACTTGAGCCCTTGCAGGCCGCCTTTAAACCGGTTGTGCTCAGCGCTAACTTCCGGCTCAGCCCCGGTGATCCGGCTGAAGTTGAAGAGCGCGCTAGCCGTTTTCTCAATCATCGGCGGCGAACGCAACCGGTGGAACCAAGTGTAGGCAGTGTCTTTGTTAACCCGCCCGCTGATTTTGCCGGCCGTCTGATTGAGGCTGCGGGCTTGAAGGGTACCCGGATCGGTGGCGCGGAAGTGAGCCAATTGCACGCCAATTTCATTATCAACCCCGGTGGTGTTGGCAGCGCCAGCGCGGCGGATGTGATCGATCTGATCGAGCATATTCAAACCGTGGTCGAGCAAACATATGGCGTCCATTTGGAACGGGAAGTACAACTGGTAGGGGAATGGAAGTAAGGGCGCGTTTGTCTCCCTACTGCTTACTACTTACTCTCTTACTGCTCAGAATTAGAATGGATGATAGATGAACCATAACCGACCACACCTGCGCGTCGGCGTCCTCTTTGGTGGACGCAGTGGTGAACACGAAGTTTCACTGGCCAGCGCACGCAATGTGATGGATGCGTTGCGCAAGGCCGGCCATACGGTTGTCCCGATGGGGATTACGCCGCAGGGCCATTGGCTGACGACGGGTGATCCGTTGGCGTTACTAACTGGTGAAACGACAGCGGCGAGCCCAACCCCGGTCACGTTGAATGGGCATCACGCTGAAGAAGAGGACCGCGCAGCGTGGGCGCTGTTGCCGCAGACGAGCAAAGAGGCGCCGTTGCCCACCATTGATCTGATCTTCCCTGTGTTGCATGGGCCTTATGGCGAAGATGGCACTGTGCAAGGTTTGTTGGAGATGGCCAATCTGCCCTATGTGGGCAGCGGGGTGCTGGCCAGTGCAGTGGCGATGGACAAAGCAATCGCCAAGCAACTTTTCGCCCAGGTGGGTCTACGCCAGGCGCCCTACACTGTGGTAATGCGCCAGGCTTGGCAAAGCGGGCCGGACAGTATTTTGGCGAAAATTGAGCGTGAATTCGCCTATCCGGTCTTTGTCAAACCGGCCAATCTGGGCAGCAGCGTGGGCGTGAGTAAGGCCCATGATCGCAGCGAACTGAGCACGGCATTGACCTTGGCCAGCCGCTATGATCGCAAAGTTCTGGTCGAGATGGCTGTGCCCAATGCGCGTGAGATTGAGGTGAGCGTGTTGGGCAACGATGAGCCGATCGTTAGTGTGCCAGGTGAGATCGTCCCGGGCCGTGAATTTTATGATTATGCGGCCAAATATTTGGACGATTCCAGCCAGTTGCTGATCCCGGCGCCGATTGACGCGGTGCTAACGGCCGAGGTGCAAGCGATGGCGCGGCTGGCGTATCAAACCGTTGACGGGGCCGGGCTGGCGCGGGTCGACTTCTTGTTGGATGATGCTAGCCAGACTGTCTACCTGAACGAGATCAATACAATGCCCGGTTTCACCCGCATCAGCATGTATCCCAAGTTGTGGGAGGCTAGCGGCATCAGCTATCCAGATCTGGTCAATCGGCTGCTGGAATTGGCGCTAGAGCGCCATGCGGATCGGCTGCAAAATTTGACGAGTCGTGAGGGGTAACGGTTGCGCTGAATCCAAAATATGCAACGGGTAGGCAAGAGACGTGACCGGCGAATACCAAGGAATTTAGTGGTAAAAGATCAATGACGCAAGCAGCGAATTGGCGGGCAAAAAAAAGAAACTCAGCGGCAGCACCTCGATCAGTGAATCCTGCGCGCAGCGCGCCACGCAGTCGCACCAGTTCCAATCAGCCGGCGCGGCGCAAACGCCAAATGACCAAACAGATGCGCCGCTACAGCGCGGTCTTTGCCGCACTGCCCGCCTCGGTCAAAGGCTGGCAGCAAGGCTGGCACATGCCAACCCTGCCCCGCCTGGGTATCACACGCTGGTGTGCGAGCAAGTTGCTCAGCCTGCTTCTAGTCGCTGGCGTCGGCGGTGCGCTCTATTGGACGCATACGGACGATCGCTGGTTTATTTACCGGGAAGATGTGCAATTTAATGGCCTCCATTATCTGGACGCCGAAGAACTCTATCGGGTCAGCGATGTCGAAAATTGGAACATCTTCTGGCTGCAACCGCAGACCGTGCGCGAACAGTTGCTTGCCTTACCCTATGTGGCCGGCGCCACCGTGCAGACCGGTTTATTCACTGGTGTGACCGCGACGATCCAGGAAGAGCAACCCGTTGCGCTATGGGTAACGGATGCCGGTACACTCTGGTTGTTGGGCGATGGCACAGCCCTGACCGCACCGGCAAAAAACCAGGACGATGTGCTGCAAATCATCGATAATGCCCAGGCGGCGAAGGCATTAAGCGGCCAGGATCAGCTTGCGATTGACCCTACTGTTTTGAAGAGTGCACTTGCCCTAAAGCAACAGCTGCCCGAGGTTGACCAGTTGCGCTTTAACAAAGATTATGGTCTAAATTTCTACCTGCCAGGGAGCGACGCTTGGGTCTACTGGGGTGATGGGTACAAGATGGAAACCAAGTTTACCAACTTGGCCGCGATCCAAACGCTCATCCAAACCGGGGAAGAGCAACCGGACATTATCGACATTCGCTATGACCGACCATACATTCGTTGAATTTACGATTTTTGATTTACGAAACAACGTCGTTGATCAGGCTACTTCGTAAATCAAAAATCGTAAATCAAAAAAGAGGTTCATCCGTGCAAGAAATTATTTCAGCGCTCGACGTAGGCACCACCAAAATCTGTGCTCTCACCGCCGAGGTTACCCATGATAGCCTAGGCAAACTGGCACTACGCATCTTGGGTGAAGGTCAGGCCAAGAGTCGCGGTATTCGGCGGGGGGTCGTGGTTAATGTGTCCGAAGTAACCGCAGCCGTAGCCGAAGCAGTGGAGAAGTGTGAACGCGATATGGGGCAACAGATTGTCAACGCCTATGTTGGCATTGCGGGCAGCCATATCGGCACTTTTAACAGCAAAGGGGTGAGCCCGGTTGATAAACGGCACGGCGTCACCGGCCAAGATATGCAACGGGCGTTGGAAGGCGCCCGTGCGGTGGCGCTGCCGCAAAATCAAGAAGTCATCCACACCATTGCTCGGCAGTGGACGGTAGACGGCCAAAATGGGGTGCAGCATCCGCTTGGCATGAGCGCCTACCGTTTGGAAGTCGATGCCCACATTGTTACCGGCAGCAGTACAGCAATTAATAACCTGGTGCAGTGCGTCGTGGCACACGGCATCGATATTGATGAGTTGGTGCTAGAACCACTGGCCAGCAACGAATCTGTGCTGCGACCGGAAGAGCGCCACATGGGGGTTGCCGTCGTCGACATTGGCGGTGGCACAACCGATATTGCCGTTTTTCGCGAAGATAGCCTCTGCCACACGGTAGTGCTCGACATGGGCGGCAACCATTTGACCAATGATTTGGCGGTCGGACTGCATGCGCCTTTCGACACTGCCGAAGAATTGAAACTGCGCTATGGCACGGTGCTGGCCGATCGCGTGGCCGAAGATGAAAAAGTATGGGCCAATGTTTTTGGCGAAAAAGGCGAACGCAGCTTTAGCCGTCGTTTTATCAGCGAAGTCTTAGAAGCACGTGCGGTCGAAATCTTGGAAGTCATCCAAGACAAGCTACAGCAGAGTGGTTATTACGATAAGCTGCCAGCGGGCATTGTCTTTACCGGTGGGGCTAGCCAGTTGAATGGTCTAGCCGAGTTGGGACGCAATTTATTCGGTATGCCCGTGCGGGTCGGCGTGCCTGGCAGCCCCTTACCGATCACCGGGTTGAGCCGCACGCTCCAGTCGCCTACCTATGCGACCAGCGTTGGGTTATTGCTGTGGGGATTGCACGAAGATGATCGCGCCGTCCATCGCCGTTTTGCCGCCGAGCAAAACAGCAGTCACAGCGACTGGGCTGGGCAAACCATGCGTTGGCTGAAAAATCTTTTACCTGGCTAAAATGATTTACGATTTTTGATTACCGTAGAGACGCAAAATCTTGCGTCTCTACGGTAATCAAAAATCAAATATAGACTGCACTATTTTATTTTCTTATCAAAGGAGTTTCCAGATGACCCGCAAAAATGCGCAAGCGCCCAATGTTGATAATTTTGCCCAGATCAAGGTGATTGGGGTTGGTGGCGGTGGGCAAAACGCCGTCAACCGCATGATCGAAGAAGGAATTCAGGGAGTTGAATTCATTGCCGTTAATACGGACGCCCAGGCGCTGATGCTCTCTAGCGCGCCCCAACGTTTGCGGATCGGGGATAAATTGACCAAAGGGCTTGGCTCGGGTGGCAATCCAGAAATTGGCCAACGCGCCGCGGAAGAGAGCCGTGAAGAAATTCAGGAAATGGTCAAGGGCTCGGACATGATCTTTGTCACGGCGGGCATGGGCGGTGGTACGGGCTCTGGCGCCGCCCCGGTGATTGCCGGTATTGCGCGTGAGCAGGGCGCGCTGACGATTGGGGTCGTCACCAAGCCCTTTACGTTCGAAGGTAGCCAGCGCCGGCGCACGGCAGAAAACGCGATGGCCGAATTTTCGCATAATGTGGATACGCTGATTGCCATCCCCAATGACCGTCTACTCCAAGTAGTTGATAAGAAGGCGAGTATTAACAATGCGTTTCGAGCCGCCGATGACGTGTTGCGCCAAGGCATCCAGGGCATCAGCGAATTGATCACCATTCCAGGCTTGATCAATTTGGACTTTGCCGATGTGCGCACGGTCATGTTGGAAGGCGGCGCGGCCTTGATGGCGATTGGCCGCGGCACGGGCGAAAATCGTGCCCAGGATGCCGCCAATCAAGCCATCCACAGCGCGCTGCTCGATGTGTCGATTGAGGGCGCACGCTCGATCTTGTTTAATATCCGCGGCGGTGAAGACCTCAGCCTGTTTGAAGTCAACGAAGCAGCCGAAATTATTCGCGCCAACACGCACCCAGAATCTAATATTATTTTCGGCGCTGTGATCGACCCCAACATGAAGGGTGAAATCCAGCTAACGGTGATCGCCACTGGTTTTGATAAACCAAAGAATGTCGAGCCGCCAGTCAGCAGTTACAATCAGCGCAGCTACGAACCGCGCAACACCGGGCAGCGCGCCGAACCGCCCAAAGTCAACCCCGATTACACCGTGCGCACCTTTGACCGTGAAGACCTGGATATCCCAGCTTTTCTACGGCGCACGCGCAGCAATGGTCGTTAGGACAGGTAATTAGTAAGACAGTGGGACAGTAGATCAGTGGGACAGTAGATCAGTGGGACAGTAGATCAGTGGGACAGTAGATCAGTGGGACAGTAGATCAGTGGGACAGTA
>JBBRVA010000339.1:0-8242 GCA_038247295.1 Caldilineales bacterium
CATAATACCGCAACGACCAACAAAGCCAGTGCAAACCACAACAACGCTCGGCGCCGGCTTGCGGCTATTCGTTGTTGCTCCTTTAACGCGACAACAGTGGCGGAGATACTTTGGGCGAACTCAACGGCTAGCGAAGAACTACGACCTAGCGCTTGGCTGGCGTTGACATCGTGATCGGGTGTTGGTGGTGTGGGCGAGGATTGCTTTAACAAATGATGCAACTTGACTTGATTTAGCGCTGTTTGTGCTTGCGTGTGGGCGTCGTGCGCCTGAGTCAGTTGGTTACGCGCCATTTTGCGCGTCCTGTCTAACAGATCATCGGCGGCGCTACGCTCAGTCTTGTGGCGGCTCTCGGCTTCGGCGGTGCGCTTGGCGAGTTGGGTTTTGGCCGTCTGCTGCGCCTGGCTCAAAGCGCTATCGGCATGCGCACCCTCGGTCTTATGCCGATTGGTAGCCGTGCGCTCAACTTCGGTGCGCTGTTGGTTGGCCGCACGAAAACCCTGGAGAATTTCACGCTGTTGTTGGATCAGGTCGGGTTCGGACATGGGGGTAGCTCCGGGTGAGAACGGATTGCTGTCAACGAATGTTGGAAACGGTTGGCACACATTGAGCATGGACAATCAAGCTGTTGCTTGACAGCAACGACAAATTCGGTATACGGTCGTAGCGTAGGGTGGCGAAATTCCAGTATAATTTCTTCCAACTCTACATTGACAACGATCAAGGGAATCTGATCACGCTCAATGACGAATGTTACGCGTATACCACTTTGTCTACCGCGATCCCATTCTCGGCGGCTGGACCGTTGTATGTTTCACTGGGCGGTTGGTCGTCGCCAGTTTCCCACATGCGCCCGAGAAACCAAACACGGCTATCTCCCAGGACAAATTCAGCAGGCGTGAAGGTCATCTTGGAGCCAGGGGGTGGGGGGGGGTCTGACGGGATATATTCGCCATCCCAACCCTGAAAGAGTCCGGCCCAAGGCTTACCCGCGCTGTGCAGCTGATCCGAAAACGCACGCACATGCGCTAGGTCAGGAATAGCAATACAGATGGTTAAATCCTCATACTCAGTTGGCGGGATTGTAATAGTTACATGGTTCATTACTTCTGTATCTCTTCATTCCACTTCTGAACAATTGCTCGCCGATTTTCACTGAGAATATTTTCTATCTTGTTTAATTCACGGTCTGCAAAGGAGCCGCGCACACGATTAGCGTATTCGATTTCAGGTTCGATTCAATACTTCACTTCATTACGGTGCTGCCGCACATGAACGTGCATTCGCTCCTGCAAGTCGGCGGAATAGAAAAAGATGACGATCGCTGAAAGGAAAGGGAACGAGCAAGATGTCACCGCGCTGGAACGCCATATAGCTCTCTCCAGTTATCGTAAGTCGCATCCTCCTCATTATCCCAGACACGCTGCAAGGCGTTTTCAGACACGGAAGACCATCCTTGGCGCTCGGTTCGTTCATCCAGCAGATCGGTCAGGCTGAACAGAATATCAAGCGCTTTTTCAATAATTTGGTCTTCACTTAGCGCCTTGGTATACGCCAAACCGCGCAAACGCTGCGCCCGCTCGGAAGAGAGCCGAATTTGTTTTTCAATCATGGCCACCTGTCCATTCATGCTTACACCTCCACGCTTGTTGCTATGCGATCTTCCAGGGTTGTCAAAATCGAAACGGTCAAACAAATAGCGAATCTTTACAATTTTGCGTGTCTCTATTTTAGCACATGCCGCGCTTTGTTGATCACCTGCGCTAGCGTTTTCGCGTTAGTTCTAGCGTTGGCATCGGCGCGACGGTGGGCAAGTTGACGCAATTCACGCAAAATCTGACGCTGTTATTGGATGAGAGCGGAATGTGTTCCAGTCCGAGCCAGCACCCATTGAATCGATTATACCACGGTTGTCACTTCACATTCCGTTGCGCCTGGGCAATCACTTCCAGCAACTTCGCCATTTCTTTCATCGCTGCCAGCGTTTCCGCTTGCAGTGGCGTCATGAACCGTTTATCAAAATCCTGGCGCACGGCGTCATTCCAACCCTGTTCGCTGTCGGCCCACATCACGGCCAGCCGTTGCCAAAGGGCATTGAAGTCATCAGGAATACCAGATTGTGCCATCACTCGCCTCCTGCCGTTGTTGCACTGCGCAAGCGTTCAGTCAAATCCTCCCCAGCTTTCAAGACCTGCCACTCTTCTAAGCCAGCAGAACGATAGTGAATCGATGCATTCCCGCTCTCGGTTTCAATTGCCACTGCCACGACTGGCACGTTTTCGTGTCCAAGTTCATGAATCAAATCTGCAAGTTGAGCGTTTGTCTGGCTATATTGCGCAGAGAGGGGGTTTGCCATCTTTTCGATCTTGTCGGCAGTCCAGCCCGGTGAGCCTTGTTCCCCAGCATTGGTTTGACCAAGACGAAATTGACCTGCTCGATTCACTTTAGATTCGACAATGATTGCAGAAAGTCCCGGTGCTTGCATCACACGGTCAAAACCGTGCTTGGGCTGGTCGAATTTCAACGCGTGCCAGTCGAATTGTTGAGTGAGCAGTTGCTGGCTTAAGACCTCACCAGCATCACCCAACTGATGGCGCAAATCCTTTGCTGCTACGTTAAGCAGCGCCAAGCCAACGCCAATCATACTGCTGTCTTGCAACTGTGCGCCCGCGGCGAGCATGCCCAGCATCGTCTCTTGTAAGTTGGTCACGTGCTCCACTGGGGACCCAGCATTGAACAGAACATTGGCAACCAGGCCCACGGCGCCGCCAATCAACCCACCGGCGACATAGGCTTGCAGTGTGCTGATTTTACGTTCCAAGAGCGCTTGTCCCGCTTTGAGGTCACTATTGACGAAATTGGACAGCCGGCGGGCATGCTGTTCATAGCCGTGGACAGCCGCTTCGACTTGTTTGATGGCCTGCTCGACGTTGCGCAACGCTTGGTTAGCTGCATCCAGTTGGCGACGGGCGTCGGAGACCGTTTGCTCGAAACGGCGGCAATCAGGCACATGGCGACGGCCCTCACGGTCGGTGTAAGCAGAATTCTGACAGTGCGTCAGTGCCGCGCGGGCCTGCGCAAGCTGCTCTTCACAGCGCCGCACCTGCATCCGCCAGTGGTTTTGGCGTTCGGTCAATGTATGGCGCGTCTGTTCAATCATGCGCGTCATGCGTTGCAAGGTTTCTTGGACATCGCCGCCATAGCGCGCCAACATGGTCTTCAGGTCGGAAAGCGCCTGAATGGACTTTACGTTTGCAGAAGTGCTCATGTGAGCCTCCTAGCGTTGGCTCAAATATTCGCGCAGGCGTTGGGCTTTGCGTTGGAGAAAGGGAATCTGCTGGTCGGCAGAGCGTGTGAATTGCTGCAACACGCGCATGGTCTGTTGGAATTCTTGGGCAAATTTTTGCTGTTCCTGGTCGCGCCAAGTGTCACCCAGGTTGACAAATTGGCCTTGTAAACGGGCGCTGCTATCGCGCAGTTGCGTGGTGAACTGCTTTAGCTCGCGCGCAAAATGTTCGAGTTCTTCTGGACTGGCAACGGCTTGTGGGGACATACGCAGGCACTCCTTCGAGCTAACTATGCTTTGAGCTGACAGGGTTAATTTGCTTGTATGTAACCTGGAATTTCAATCCGCAAAATGGCGTGTTTGTAAGGAGAAAAGCGGTGGGTAAGGTTGCGCCACGCTTGCATGAATCACAGTATACAACGAATTCATTTAACTTGTAAAGAGGTTATGCCGTAAGCATGTTTGACGCAATCCCCAGCCAATGGTATTCTGCCCACTATGCGCCGCTTATCCTTTCAAACGATCATTATCCCTCTGGTGGCTACCATCGTCTTTTCTCTGCTCACGGTGCCGGTCTGGCGCTGGCTATGGGGGGAGTGGATGGGCAATGACTATTACAGCCACGGTCTGTTGATCCCGCCGGTGGTGCTCTACCTAGCAATTCAGCGCTTTCGCAATGATAAAACGCTTTACTGGAAGCCAGAGCAGGGCAGCAACTATGGCCTAATCGTGCTGGCGCTAAGTTTAGCCGCCTTTCTCTTTTTCCTTAACGATAAAGCCTACTACTTGGCCGCCTTTGCAATGGTGGGTATGCTCATCGGCCTGGTGTGGACGTTGGGTGGAACGCTTGTCGTACGCAAGCTGGCATTTCCACTCGGCTACTTGCTGCTTATGATCCCCCTGCCCTTTGTCGAGCGTTCGACGCTGCCGCTGGCGATGTTTACAGGGGTCTGCGCAGGTGGATTGGCGCGCTTTCTGGGGTTAGATGTGAACATTGTAGGCAATTCTGTTACCTTGCCCAATGCGGATCTGGTGATTGGCGCACAATGTAGTGGGGTCAACTCATTAATCGCCCTGACGGCGCTGATGGCGCTAGCCGCGTATCTGCTGGAAGGCCCATTGTGGGGCCGGATCATGCTGGTTGTCCTGTCTGTGCCACTGGCGGTGTTAGGCAATATTTTGCGCGTGGCCTCATTGCTTTTTGTCGCACGCGCCTACAATGCCGAAGTCGCCTTCATCTACTATCATGACTATTCCGGCTTGGTTTTCTTTGTGCTGGTCTTGTTGCTGATGGTTCCGCTCACGAAGCTTTTACAAACCCGCCGCGTACGGCTCGATGTCATCTAGCGCGCGGTTAACAGTTGCCGCTCACAATTGGTTGCTCGCTCATCAGCCGAAAGTATGAAAATACGATATTTTCTCTACGATAAAACATCGGTTTTCACACTTTTCATAGATGAGCCTTGGTCGATTTGCGAAAGCCGACTATAATAGGATTCATGCTACTCAACACTACCTGGCGCAGCTATATTGTGATCGCCCTGCTGCTGGTCGGCTTGCTGGTTGTCTATGCGCCCCAATTTTCTCCACGCTTACTAAGCCAACCGGCGCTACGGCCCGCCGGCGAATTTAGCTATGTAACCGATTTGGATTTCTGGCAACAGACACCGCGCGCAAAAACCGTTTTTACCAATAGCCGGTTTGATCTAGCCACGGACCTGCGCAATGTGCCCCTCGTTGTTGGTGATTGGCAGGGCGAGGAAGTACCAGAGACGAATAAAGAAGTAATGATCCTCCTTGATCCAGAACAATATGTCCAGCGGCTCTATAAAAATAGCGCTGGCCAATACATCTGGCTTAGTATGATTGGCGGCCGTAGTTCGCAACCCTTTCATGCACCCGATATCTGTTATGAGGCAGATGGTTGGAAATTCAATTCAGATTCCTATCCAATTGAATTAGGAGATGGCCAGCAACTCTATGGTCTATGGCTCGAAGCAAAAAAACAGATGCCTGGCGATGAACATTTCACTGAGCATATTGTCTTTTACTTCTATCTTTTTCCGAATGCAAAGCGCGATCTTTCTGATGGCATTGTGCTCTTTAAACTAACCTCCTCGCGCTATAATAGTGCAGAAGAAACGTTGACCATGCAGGCCGATTTTGTTCGCCATCTGTTTACGGGCGCTCAGTAATATGCATACTCGATTCGTGTATGGCTGGTTGATTCTCATTTCCCTCCTCAGTATAAATGGGTGTACAGCAATACCATCCCCAACCGTTACGCCGCCCGTTGGTTCCTGTATCCTTAATTTGGCCGCCGACGCAACCGACGAACAGAAGATCGAGGCGGTGCTCGCCGCCGAAGGCAACCTGGTCGTTAAACAAGATATCAATCAATTGATGCGCTTGTGGGTAGAAAGCGGTCTGGTAGCTGATGCCGGCAACACGCCTACGCAAACAGACGATGACCAGCTTTGGCGCAATCAAGACGCGATCCGCAATCGTTATGTACGCATTGTTTTTCCCGGTGCCCCTTCTGTGGCAACACCAACCGATCTGGCCATTGAACTCAATGGTGATCAGGCCACGGTTACGGCTACTACGCAGATCGGTAGTGAAATTTCGCCTGCTGGCGACCGCTGGGAATTAGTTAAAGTTAATGGTTGTTGGCTGATTAAGAGCCTTACCTACAACCTTGAAGCCGCGCACAATTAGTGCTCAGTTATCTGCGTTACACTGGCTACTGATCACTGAACATTGGCAACTACTCTACTCATGTCCACTTTCTCCGCTGCGCTGCCTGTCTTACTTGGCCTGATTATTTCTTTCCTACTGCTCGCTTGGCTCAGCCGCCAGATTAGCCAACGTCTGCAGGCAGTAGTCTATTACCTCACCCGTTCGCTGGACTTTGCTGTCATTCTGCTTTTTTTATTTCTTTTACCCGGTATTTTTCTTCACGAAGGGGCTCATTGGGTGGCAGCACGCCTACTCGGCTTAAAAACGGGCAAATTTCGGGTCTGGCCCAAAGTCCAAGGCCGCCAGATTGGATTAGGCAGCGTAAGTGTCCAACGTGGCAACATTTGGCAAGATAGCCTCGTCGGGCTGGCACCGTTGATCTTCGGCTCGGTTGCCATTGCCTGGATTGGGCAAAGGGTCTTTCTTGCCCACGATATTTCCGCCATGTTAGTGCAAGGTCGTTGGGCGGCGGGCTTCAATGCCTTCTGGCAGGCACTAGGAGGGGCAGATGGTCCGCTTTGGGCTTATCTGCTTTTTGCAATTGGCAACGCCATGATGCCCAGCGCCAGTGATCGCGAACCGCTGTTACCGTTGCTGCTCTATACAAGTCTGGCGGCGCTGATTTATGTGCTCATTGGATTACCGTTGACACCACTCACCACATTGCTAACGGGCCTCATTCCCACCCTTGAGGACTTGACCAGTGCATTCGTTTTTACAATTACCCTAGATATCTTGATCTTATTAGTGCTCTACTTACTCGAAGCAGTAGTAGGTCCACGTCCAACTTCCAGGTATAGAGCATAATAGAAAAAGCCGGCAGGTATCTACCCACCGACCCTCCCTGCTTTTTAGTTACCCTGTTTCTACTTTGCGTCCAGGATACAATTCGGCTTTCGCCCACTCATTCCACTACGCCATCTTGGGTAAACGCGCCAAACTCTGTTGAATCTGCTCGGCTGGATATTCGAAATCCTCCAACTTATTACCCAAATAGGCTTCATAGGCCGCCAGATCAAAGTGTCCATGCCCGCACAGGTTAAAGATAATCGTCTTGCTTTCCCCACTTTCCTTGCAAGCCAACGCTTCCTGCATCGTCGCCCAAATTGCGTGGGCAGGTTCAGGCGCGGGTAAAATGCCTTCTGCGCGTGTGAAGCTGAGGGCAGCTTCAAAAATGGCCCGTTGCTGCACATTCACGGCCTCAATCATCCCCGCTTCTTTTAGCGCGCTAACCTGAGCGCTCATGCCATGATAGCGCAGCCCACCGGCGTGGATCGGCGCTGGCACAAAGTCATGGCCCAGGGTATGCATCTTCATCAAGGGTGTGGTCTGCGCCGTATCACCAAAATCATAGGCATAAACGCCACGGGTGAGGCTGGGGGCGGCCGCCGGCTCTACCGCAACAAAGCGCGCTTGTTTACCACCGGTGATATTTTCGCGAATGAAAGGGAAGGCAAAGCCGCCAAAGTTGCTGCCGCCCCCGGCACATGCGATCACCACATCTGGCCAATCGGCGCCGGCGATTTCCAACTGCTTGATTGTCTCCTGGCCGATCACCGTCTGGTGCAGCAGCACATGGTTAAGTACGCTGCCCAGCGCGTACTTGGTGTCGTCCCGTGTGGCCGCCTCTTCCACAGCCTCGGAAATGGCAATGCCGAGGCTACCCGTACTATTGGGGTTGGCCGCCAAAATGGCGCGCCCGGCGTGGGTCTGGTTGCTAGGGCTGGCAACCACGGTGGCACCCCAAGTTTGCATCAGCAGCTTGCGATAGGGCTTCTGCTCATAGCTCACTTTTACCATATAGACCTTGCACTCGATGCCGAACATCTGGCAGGCAAAGCTTAAGGCGCTGCCCCATTGGCCAGCACCAGTCTCAGTCGCAATGCGCGTAACGCCTTCTTGTTTATTGTAATAGGCCTGCGGCACGGCGGTGTTCGGCTTGTGGCTGCCTGCTGGACTAACCCCTTCGTATTTATAGTAGATCTTCGCCGGCGTACCGAGCGCTTTCTCCCAACGGTGGGCGCGATAGAGTGGCGACGGCCGCCATAACTTGTAAATTTCCTGCACTTCGTCGGGAATCTCAATATAGCGTTCGGCGCTCACTTCCTGTTGGATTAAGGCCATAGGAAAAAGGGGCGCCAGGTCCGCTGGACCAATCGGTTGGCCGGTGCCGGGGTGCAAGGGTGGCGGCAGCGTGATACCCGCCGCCGGCAGATC
>JBBRVA010000340.1:0-8234 GCA_038247295.1 Caldilineales bacterium
ACGGCGCTCGGTGCGCTGCAGGCGCTCAATGCGCAGGGTCTCGCCGGAACCGTTCCGATCTCCGGCCAGGACGCCACCGCCGATGGCTGCAACAGCATCGTCAAGGGTGAACTGACCGTCTCGATCCTCAAGGACATCCGCAACCTGGCCCCCATCGCGGTGGACATGGTGGAAGCCCTGTTGAATGGCAAACCCGTGCAAGGTCTGCAGGAGTACACACTGGCGGAGCTGACCAACGACGAGTCCATGCAGGGCAACGTCCAGGCGCTCTTCCTGCCGGTCGAGCAAGTCAACCAGAGCAATGCGAATGAACTGTGCGTTGCCAACGGCTTCCAGTCGTATGATGATGTCTATCGTGACATCCCTGAAGATCAGCGCCCCGCCCGGCCCTGAGCATAACTGAGTGAACATAGGCCCGGCCGCACAATGCAGTAAGCGCGCCGGGCCTATCTGTATAGAAAGCCGGAACCGCCTCTTCCGGCGCCTGCCTGGCAGGTGAATCAACCTTGTGGGCGTGGTCTACAGGAGCAAGCAGTGAACGACGACATCATTCTGGATATTCGGAACGTAACCAAGCGTTTTCCCGGCGTTACGGCGCTGGATAACGTCTCCATGCAGATCCGCCGCGGTGAAATTCACGGATTGTGTGGCGAAAACGGCGCCGGCAAATCGACGCTGATGAAGATTCTATCGGGCGTCTATCCCTACGGAACATACGAAGGCACAATCATTTACGACGGCCAGGAGCTGAATCTGGGCGCCGGCGCCATCCGCCAGGCACGCGACGAGGGGATCGCCATCGTCTACCAGGAGCTGACCCTGGTGCCGAATATGACGGTGGGCGAGAATGTTTTTTTGGGCAAAGAACCCGTCGCCAATGGCACAATTGACTGGAGCAAACTTTACGCCGATACGCGTGACATCTTGGCCACCTACCGCCTGGATGTGCAGCCGCAGGCGCAAGTCCGCCATTTGGGTGTCGGCAAGATGCAAATGGTGGAAATCGCCAAGGCGCTCTCCGAGAATGCCAAGATTCTCATTCTGGATGAACCAACCAGTGCCCTCACTGAAAGCGAAATCGCCAAGCTGATGGAAATCTTGGAGAATCTACGCAGCCACGGCGTGACCTGTATTTACATTACGCACAAATTAGAAGAATTTTTCCGCATTACCGACTCCGTCACCATTTTGCGCGACGGCAAGACCGTCACGACGCAGCCGACCAGTCAACTGACGCAGGAAAAGCTGGTCAGCTATATGGTAGGGCGCGAAATGAAGGAGCGCTTTCCCAGAGGCCGGCGCAAGCCGGGCGAAGTCATCTTTGAAGTCAAGGATTTGCAGGCGGTCGATCCGGACGAAACCAGCCGCAAAGTGCTGGAAGGCGTCAGCTTTACGCTGCGCCGCGGCGAAATTCTGGGTATTGCCGGGCTGATGGGATCAGGCCGCACGGAGTTGGTCACCACCATTTTTGGCGAATACGGCAAAATTACGGGCGGCAGTATTGCGTTGGAAGGGCAAGAAGTACATATCAGCGGCGCACGCGACGCTATGCACAAAGGCATCAGCCTGGTGCCTGAGGACCGCAAAGGCCAGGGGCTGGTGCTGATGCAGTCGATCCTGCAAAACATCTCGCTGGCCAATCTTGACCAGTTTTCAGCCTTCTTCCGCATTGACGCCGATGCGGAGCTGGTGGCGGCTACACGGCAGGCCAAGAGCCTCGGCGTCAAGGCCCCCAATCTGCAAGCACAGGTCGATTCCTTGTCCGGCGGCAACCAGCAGAAGGTGGTCATCGCCAAATGGCTGCTGTCCAATCCGAAAATTCTGATTATGGACGATCCCACACGCGGCATCGATGTGGGAGCAAAGTACGAGATATACAAGCTGATGAATGATCTGGCCGAGCGCGGCGTGGCGATCATTATGATATCCAGCGAACTGGAAGAAGTGCTCGGCATGAGTGACCGGATCATGGTGATGCATGAAGGGCGTTCGACGCGTACGTTGGACAGCGCCGAAGCTTCGCAGGAACGGATCATGGCGCTCGCCACCGGTATTGCCGATACATTTGTGCCCGCATAAAGTTGATCGAGGAGTAAATTGTATGGCTGTCACGACGGATGCAGGAGCACCCAAACGGGCTGCGGGACTGGGATCTGAAATAGGCAGACGCTTTCGCAGCAATATTCAAACCTATACCATTATTCTGGCGCTGGTGGCGATCTGGATGCTGTTTGCCGCGCTGACCAACGGCGCCTTCTTGAGCGCACAAAACGTCTCCAATTTGTTTCGCCAGATGACGGTCACTTCCTTCCTGGCCATCGGCATGGTGTTTGTAATTGTCACAGGCAATATTGACCTGTCGGTCGGCAAACTGGCGGGATTTGTGTCTGTGGTGGCGGCCTACTTTCAGGCCAATGTCTGGTATCAAATGATGCCGAACCAGCCGCTGATTGCCGCTGCGCTGTCGATTCTGATCGGCGTCGGCGTCGGTGTGTTGTTTGGTGTGCTGCAAGGCTATATCATTGCCTTTCTCAATGTGCCGGCCTTTATCGTCACACTGGGCGGCATGTTTGTGCTCAACGGCCTGATCCTGCTGGTGACGCAAGGCAAGACCATTCCGGCCAACCAGCCCTACTTCTCCGAAATCGCGCAGGGCTATCTGCCCTCCTGGGCGGGATGGGTGATTGCGGCGGCCGTCATTGTGTTTCTGTTTTGGAACATGCTGCGCAGCCGCCAGAGCCGGGCGCGCCACGGCTTTGCGCTGCCTAATATCGGGCTGGAACTGGCCTCCACCATTTTCTTCTCGCTGCTTGTACTGGGGTATGTCTATTGGGTAAACCAGTACCGCGGCATCCAGACGCCCGTCATGCTGCTGGCGATCACGGCGATAATTATGGCCTACGTATCGAACAACACCCGCTTTGGCCGCTATGCCTATGCCATTGGCGGCAACCGCGAAGCATCGCGCTTATCCGGCATCAACATCCGGCGCAGCATCTTCCTGATCTTTGTGTTGATGGGGCTGTTGTCGGGGATTGCCGGCATTGTGCTGGCCTCCTATGTGGGCTACGGCACGACGGCTGCCGGGCAGGGCTATGAGCTTGACGCCATCGCCAGCGCCATCCTGGGCGGCACCTCCACCCTGGGCGGTGTCGGCACCGTCTTCGGCGCCCTCATCGGCTCGCTGATTATGAGCAGCCTCACCACCGGCCTGCAGATGCTCAACGTAGCCCCCGCCTGGCAATACCTGGTCAAAGGCGGCGTACTGGTGCTGGCCGTGTATGCGGATGTCTACTTTAAGAAGAACCGGTAAGCAGCATTGCTGGAAACGAGGAACAGGCCCCTACGTTCCTTCGCTTGCCGAAACAAATGTTCGGTTATACAATCAGAATACATTGTAGAGGGCGCCGGGGTGGGAATTTCTATAGCGCCCTCTACCTTTGCTATGCAAATAGCTTCTTTAGTTGTGGCCTCAAGGCGTCCTACCTATGCGCAAAAGTGATCTTCCGTTTGGCAGCGAGTTTTCGCCATCGCAAATCGAGCTACCTGCACTATTGGAAATAGCCAAAGAGCATTCCGGTGGCAAAAAAGCCTTGGAAGGGGCCATACTTGCGCGCTACTTTGCGAGTCATGCCCATGATAACCAGGAAAACCAGAAAAAGCTGGCAATGAACTGCCGGCTGGGAATGAAAGCGTATGGTCTGATCGATGAAGATGGCGTGCTGACTGCGTTCGGCGAAACCTTGTATGCAGTGAGAAGTGACCAAGAATCACTCTATGCTGAACTGGCGCGTTATATCCTGTTGAATCTCAAAGGAATGGCGCTGATTCAGTGTATCCAGGATATGACAGTGGCGGGCGAGGAAGTCAATTTGACAAGCCTGCGGGATGGGTTGGCCGCACGCGGCATTTACTATCCTAAAGGTGGTAAACACCCAAGCATCATGCGCCTTTGGTTAGCGCAAGCAAGAGTTATTGTTGGCAGCCGCTGGCAAGTGGATGAGAACCGTCTTGACAAGGTGCTGGGCACTGACTCATCAGATTTCGGCCAACTCGCCACATTGACAGTACAGCAGCGCGATTTCCTGCGGGCGCTGGCGAACACCGGAATCGAGGAGCCTCAATCTGCCAGCGAGATTGTCAGTCTGGCATCAGCCACTTATGGGACAAAGTTTCCGGAAAAGAGTCTACCCAAGCTCGTTCTTAACGACCTGGAAGCAGCAGGCTATGTCAGGCTGACCAAAACGACGGCAGGCCGTGGCGCCAAACCGTTTTTGGTCCAGCCGACTGAGAAGCTTAAAGTTGAGATGATTGAACCGCTGCTTGAGCAGCTCAAAAATCAGACGGATCCAAAACTTATTGAACTCTTGAAAAAACCGCTTTCCATC
Organism: Caldilineales bacterium; assembly: GCA_038247295.1. GTDB lineage: Bacteria > Chloroflexota > Anaerolineae > Caldilineales > Caldilineaceae > JAPLGZ01. The sequence continues at coordinate 4,389 of JBBRVA010000340.1, forward strand.
ATTTTGGAAGAAATAGATTCAAAAGACCGCTATGTCGGCGGTCTAGCATTGGAGGCGCTGGCTTTTAAGCTGATGCGCTTGCTCGATATGGATTATGTTGCTACTCGTCTCAGAGGCTCCGAAACTGGGGGAGCCGAAATTGATGTTATTTTTCAGTCTGCCCGATTGGTCTTCTCACGCTGGCAAGTACAGTGCAAAAACACGTCGCGTGTGTCTCTGGATGATGTTGCCAAGGAAGTTGGTTTGACTCATTTTCTAAAAAGCAACGCAATTGTGATTGTAAGCACTGGCCAGATTGGGACAGAGGCGCGCAGATATGCGAATAAAATCATGACGGATTCAAATCTGTGTATTGTGATGGTGGACAGCGCCGATCTCCATTTGATTCGAGAAACCCCGTCCTATATTGTCAGCGTATTCAACCGAGAAGCTCGCTACGCAATGACGCTGAAGAAGATAGAGCTGGGTGCATAGAGGGAAAATAATGACTATCAATGAACCAGCGCGTCCAACTCGATTCTTTGAAACCCAGCAGGGTGTTATCTTTCTGGGTGATTCACTTGATGTCCTGCGGGGCATGGACGACGCCAGTGTAGACCTTGTTATGACAAGCCCGCCATTTGGTCTTGTCCGCAAGAAAGAGTACGGCAATGTGGATGCTGATGAATACGTGGAGTGGTTTGTCCCATTCGCACAAGAGTTTCATCGTGTCTTAAAGGATAGCGGCAGCTTTGTGCTGGATATTGGTGGTGCTTGGAACGCCGGCCTCCCTACTCGTCACCTGTACCATTTTAAGCTGCTAATTATGCTTTGTGAGCGGATCGGTTTTCATCTCGCCCAGGATTTCTATTGGTGGAACCCATCCCGCTTGCCTTCACCTGCGGAATGGGTTACGGTTCGGCGCATCCGTGTCAAGGACGCAATCAACACAGTTTGGTGGCTTTCAAAGACGCCTTGGCCTAAGGCGAGCAATCGACGCGTTCTGCAGCCATATAGTGACAGTATGGAGGAGTTGCTGGTTAACGGGTATAAAGCAAAAAAGCGCCCATCGGGTCACGACATCAGTAAACAATTCTCCATCAACAACGGCGCCGCTATTCCGCCCAATCTGATTGCCATTCCCAATACGGAAAGCAATAGCCACTACCTGCGCTACTGCAAGGAGCACCAAATTAAGCCACACCCAGCGCGCTATCCGGCAGACCTGCCGGAGTATTTCATTCGCTTCTTGACGGATACGGATGATCTGGTTGTTGATCCGTTTGCGGGAAGCTGTGTGACGGGCGAAGTGGCGCAAAGGTTGGAACGACGTTGGGTGTGCAGTGAAATGAGCGAGAATTACCTACAGGGCGCGCTCGGTCGTTTTGTCGCTCAACAATCGCATACGAAGCAGCCGCAAAAGAACAAAAGGGCTGCAATGACCTATAGTATAACCAAGCCCAGCATCCTGTGGAATGGCGCGCCAACCGATAAACTTCCAGCAGATGGCGGCAGAAAACGCCCCCCAAAACGACAGAAAATTTACAAACTGAAGTTGCTTGGCAAACTCAAGATGATTAGTAGACCCAAAACAATCAGCAAACCACGGACTGCTGATCATTTGAGAGTGATCAGTAGCAAACCATTGCAGCCAAAACTTGGACTGGAACAGCCTCGCGACTGACTGTTGAGGAAGAAGTTACCTCCTTCCCGCTCCAAGCTCAGCGCCTGCCGTTGTGTACCAGCCGCGCATGGCCGATGTGGGCGGACACGTTGCCCAGGGCCTTCAGAAATGTGGTTGAAATCTGGAGCGATCTGCGCTATAGTTTTCGTACCATCCTGTTCCAGCGGCGTACTGCAGGCGTCGGGAACCGCATGCCCTAGCGTACAGGGGCCGAAGCGGGTGAAAGGAACTTAGGATCCGATTCCTCCCAGGCTACCGCCGCCGGCCGGGCTGACGAAGCCAAGACCCGGCAACCGACATATTGTCGGCCACAACTAGAGCGCGCCGATCGCAAGATCGTGCAGACGCCAGATACTCAACACACCTCCTCGTGAGGTCGTGCGGGTGTCTGGCGTCTTTTGTTCGTCGCGGTGCCCTGCGGGTGACACGTGGGAACGCGGCTCAGGCGAACCGATGCGGTGGTTTGGCCGCTTTGAGACGTATCGTCTCCTCGGGCCGGGGCGGTCACTGGAGGATGCATTTCGCCGGGCGGCGGCCGATGAGAACAGGCGCAAGAGCATTATCAATTGGAGACTTTTTTGACCTCAAATGTTGAACAACTAGGGTCAGCAGCTCATGTTACGCAGTGATGGGCTGCGGGTGTAAGATGATCTCCGAAAGGAGATCGTACCGATGGCAAAAGAAATACTTGACCTCTACAGCGATTACTTGTTGAGTTCATTTGGCGCAACGACCGCAACCGGACTCAGCCGCTTACTGGATGGTGCGGTCAGTCACGACCAAGTGACCCGCTTTCTGTCAGAAAAGGTCAAGACCAGTTGCGACTTGTGGCGGGTGGTGAAACCACTCGTGCGCCAGATCGAATCGGAAGAAGGGGTGCTCATCTTTGATGATAGTATCGAAGAGAAACCCTACACCGATGAGAATGACATTGTTTGTTGGCACTACGACCACACGCAAGGACGCAATGTCAAAGGTATCAACTTTCTCACGGCCCTGTACCACAGCCAGGGCGTTAGTCTGCCTGTGGCCTTCCACCGGATTGCCAAGACAGAAGAGTATCTCGACAAGAAAAGTGACAAGATGAAACGGCGTAGTCCGACCACCAAGAACGACCACTATCGGCAGATGCTCCAAGTCTGTGTTCGCAACGGTCTGCGCTTTCGCTATGTCCTTAACGACAGTTGGTATGCTGCCGCCGACAACATGCTGTTCATCCGTCATGAGTTGGCGCGTCACTTCATCATGGCGCTCAAGAGCAACCGCAAGGTGGCACTCTCGGCCCACGACAAAAGTCAGGGTCGCTATCAGACAGTCAGTACACTCGATCTGCCAGAAGGAACCGTGTGGGAAATCTACCTGGAAAGTGTTGATTTCCCCCTGCTACTCACAAAGCAAATCTTCACAAACGGAGACGGAAGCATCGGTATCCTCTATCTGGTGACAAGCAATTTGACGTTGGATGCGATTCATTTCACGACAATCTACCAAACACGGTGGAAAGTGGAAGAGTATCATCGTTCGCTCAAGCAAAATGCTTCTTTGGACAAGTCGCCCACCCGCACTGTGACGACGCAAACCAACCATTTCTTTGCCGCACTCTGTACTTTCGTCAAACTGGAGTGGTTACGCACTCAAACCAAGCTCAACCATTATGCCTTGAAGTCCAAACTCTATCTCTCAGCTTTACTCTCGGCCTTTCAATCCTTACAGGCGTTGGAGCCGTTGCGCCTGGATGCCTTTACGCCGCTTCAAGCGGTGGTGATTGGGAAAGACCTGGGAGCCGAGAAGTGGCACGCCCGTATGGCTGGGCCGCGGTTGCGATGACCGCGCATGGATGGTCAGACGCAACTGGGACAATTCCAACTGCACTGCTTGACGCCAGGCATGGAGCTGTTCCTTGCTGTCGGCAAAGAGCAGCATGTCATCCACGTAGCGAACGTATCCAGGTACGCGCAGCCGGCGCTTGATGTAGTGGTCGAGCGGATTCAGATAGACGTTGGCCCAGAACTGGCTTGTCAGGTTGCCAATCGGCAGCCCGCGCGGCCTGTTGACGGCGAACAGATCGTCGCCGGCAAAGTAGACCATTTCGTATCCTTCCTGAAGAATCCCGGCGCCGCTCGCCAGGATTTGCCGGTACAGGTTCAGCGTCTTGTCGTCGCCGATAGTGTGTTCTAGGGTAG
>JBBRVA010000341.1:0-8215 GCA_038247295.1 Caldilineales bacterium
CAAAAATGCAAGCAGCCAATCTGAAGTTATTTCTCTTTTGCCCAATATGTTATCTAGAGAAGGACTATTCAAATGCCGAAAGTAGCCTATTGGCGTATCTGTGTTTTGCTCGCTCTATTGATCTTGGTGCAGACAGCTTGTACTTCGATCCCATCGGCGCCAGCCCCATCCAGCTCGACACCGACGATGGTAACATTTTTGGTCTCTGGCGGCCCCGCAGAACAGGCGGTTTTTGAAGCCGTCGTCGCCAGTTTTCACGCCCAGCAAACGGATATTCGGGTTGAACTGAATGCTGTGGTCAGCGCGGGTGACTTCATTACGCGTTTGACCACCGATTTTGCCGCCGGCGCCCCACCAGATGTCTTCCTGATCAACTACCGGCGCATGGCCCAATTCTACAATCGCGACGCGATTGAGCCAGTGGGGCCGCTGCTGCAAAATAGTACGGCATTCAAAGAGGAAGATTTTTATACCATGGCGCTTGACGCCTTTCGCGATGGTCAAGGCACGTTGATCTGCATGCCACAAAATGTCTCCAGCCAGGTCGTCTACTATAACAAAGATATTTTCGACACGGCCGGTTTGCCCTATCCTGATCCCAACTGGACCTGGGAGGAGTTCCGCCAGACCGCCATCGCTTTGACGCTGCCAGATGCCAACGACGATACCTACCCAGACCAGTATGGGCTGGGGCTAGAACCAGTTCTCATCCGCATGGCGCCCTGGATCTGGCAGAATGAGGGTGAACTGGTGGATGACCCGGCCAACCCAACCCGTCTGACGCTGGATACGCCGGCTGCACGCGAAGCGATCCAATTTGTCCTGGATCTGGCGCAGGAGGATGGCGTTGTCCCCAATTATAGCGCTGAGGCGGTTGCTTCACACCCCGATCGTTTCCTGGCCAGTAACATTGCAATGTATGTGGACAGTCGCGTCTTCACCCCAACCATGCGCGAGACGGTCGAGTTCAACTGGGACGTGGCCCCGCTGCCACGTGGCAAGCAGGTGGCTAATGTGTTGCACAGTGATGGTTACTGTATGGCCAGTGCGTCGCAAGTGAAGGATACAGCATGGAAGTTCATCGAGTTTGCGTTGGGCGAAGAGGGGCAGCTCATTGCGGCGCAATTGGGACGTACGGTGCCTTCTCTGCGCAGCGTAGCCGAGAGCCCAGCCTTTTTGGATCCAGAAAATCCGCCGGCTAGCGCCCAAGTCTGGCTGGATAATATGGAAGAAAATATGCGCGTCTTGCCCAAGGTGGAAAACTGGATCGCCATCGAACGCACGGCCGCCACCGATTTGGAACAAGCCTACTTAGGATTAGAAACATTGGATGAAATCATCGCCAACATCGAAGCCGCTGCCGCCGAGGGTTTTGTGCCGATCAAGTAAGGTAAATGGTAATTGGTAAGTAGTAATTGATCAAGCTACATCGTTACTCACCACTTACGATTTACGATTTACTATTTACCGCAACCCAACCGGGAACTGTTGCACGTACCGCTGCCCGACTAGAAAAATAATGATGGCTGGCGTACTGAGAATCACGGCACCGGCCATCATCACCGGCCAGCGCGTGATATCAATTTGAGCAAGCAACTGGAGCCCAACCGGCAAAGTCATCTGCGCTGTGGAGCGCAAGTAGAGGAGGGGGTCGGCAAAATCGCCCCAAACGTGCAAAAAATGGAGCGTTGCCACCGCCAGGAGTCCCTCGCGCGCCAGAGGTAGCGCCACACGCCGCCATATTTGCCAGGTGGTTGCGCCGTCGAGCCGGGCTGCTTCGAACAATTCGGTGGGTAGACGGCGGAAGGTCCAATAGAGCAGGAGGACAAAGAAAGGTGTGCCACCGAGCAAAGCTGGTGCGACCAATGGCCAGGGCGTGTTGACCCAGCCCAGTGCTTTGAAAATGGGAAACCGAGCCAGCCAGATTGCCTTTTGTGGGGCCAACAGCGCGGCCAATGAGATCCAGATTAAAAACGATTGCCAGCGCGGTGGCAACTGGGTGATCGCAAAGGCGGCCAAAGCGGCGACAAGCAATGCCAGCGGCACCGCTAGCACCGCGATGCGTAGCGAATTGAACGCAAAGCGCGCCAGCGGCACTACGTCTGCCGCCGTCGCAAAGTTGGCCAGTGAAAGTTGCCAGCGCGCTGGCGCCAGCCAGATGCTGGCCAACGGTTGATTATCCGGCCAGAGTGCGCCCAGCAAGAGCCAGATGACTGGATAGAGAAAGGGCAGTGCCAGCAAGAGTTTGGCCGTATGGATTGAGAAAAATCGCTGCATATTTTAGTCTGAAGTGCGGATGCTAGAGATAGGTAAACAGGGAAATAGGGAAACAAGTAGATAAGTAGATAAGTAGATAGGGAAACAAGTAGACAAGTGACACCTACCCGTCTCCTTGTTTCCCTGTCTACCTGTTTCCCTGTCTACCGATTAATATTCACCCAAGAATTGCCAACGCCGGACAAGCAGCGCTTGCCCTGCAACAATGACGATCGTAAAGACATAAAGGGTCCAAACCACGGCGGCTGCATAGCCAAAACGCAAGTCGTCAAAAGCTAGCCAATACGTGTACAATGGAATAAACAGGGTTGCATTACCCGGTCCTCCTTTGGTTACTACCAGTGAAGGGACAAAGTTGGCTTGGAGGCTAATGATTAGATCGCGAGCCGTTAGCAGCAACAGGGTGGGCGCCAACAGTGGCAAGGTGATATAGCGAAAGTGGGACCATGTATTGGCGCCATCCAGCGCGCTGGCGGCGTAGAGTTCTTCGGGAATGCCCCGTGCTGACGCCAGCAAGATCACAAAACTCTCACCGAGTTGCCAGGTTGCCATCAACACCAGCGCCCATAGCGCTGGCCAAGGCTCCACAGTCCAGGCAGGGGTAGGCAAATGCAGCGTGCCCAATAGTAGATTGACCGGCCCGTAGAGCGGATTGAACGAGATCAGCCAGATCAGCGCATAGGCAATATCGGGAATTACAGCCGGCAGATAGATTGCCGCCCTTGCCAAACTGGCGCCCGGTCGTTGTGGCTTGAAGAGCAAAGCCATTAGGAGGGCACCGCCAATACGTAAAGGTACGGCCAGGAGCAGATAGAGCAAGGTGTTGCTCAACGCCAGCCAAAAAAGCCGATCATTGCCCATCCGCACAAAGTTGGCCAATCCTACCCAAGTGGGCGGGGTCAGGGCATCGAAGCGGGTAAAGGCCAGCCCTAGCGCTAATGCGGATGGCACTAAGACCAACGCCGTAAGGCCTACCAGATAGGGCAGCAACATGCCCATGACGGTCAACTGATGGATATATTTGCCCAGACGAATCTGTCGGGTGCGTGCCACTTCGTGCTCCATTCGTCAGGCTTTGGTTACTAATTGAATTTTTACCCTAAGATTTATCGTCATCGATTCTATTGTATCACAGCCCGGCGTGGCACGTTTTTCAGAATATTGCTAATCGATATTCTATAACTTAACACTGCTCAGGAAGTCACTTTACTGATCGTAGGGTCAAAAGATCCTACAATGGCGTCTGATCCGTCGCTGAACCCTTTTTAAATTCTCGTACGAACCCGGAATCCCTTCTCCGGCTTGGTCACGTACACGTAAAAACCGTCTCGCAGCTTGATCTATAGTATTTGAGTCTTTGGAGGCCGAATTAAGATGAAAATCATGCGTTCCCTGTTGTCGTTCACGCTGGCTTGTAGCTTGCTCTTTCTATCGATCAACGCTGCGCTCGCCTCGATCCCGATCCCTGAACCGCCCAAAGGTGGCGAAGGGGACGAGAATGAGAATCCGTTGGATAAACTGAAAATGCTGCAACCGATCCAGAATCTTGTCTCCGGTTCGGTGGCGATGATTGCCAAAGGCATTGATAACCGTGCTTTAATCGAAGGCGAGCGGTTTAACACGCCAGATGGTCCTAACTTTTCCAGCGTCGAGAGCGCGTTAAATGTTGGGCGCAATAGCCCCGTGCTGCAAGGGGGCGCGCCGGGCGTATTAGTGCCCTATCGCGACCCGTCGCCCTCCTTTAGCCGCGCTTTATTGGTGACGCGCGATTTTAGCGAGCGCACCTTGCAGACCGAGCCCTCGATCACTGTCAACCCGCAAGATCCCGACCACCTGGTACTGGGTACGATTGACTATAATTTCCCTAGCAATAGCGTCTATGTAAGCATCGATGGGGGCGCCAACTGGGATGGCCCCAAGCAGACCAAATATCTGCGCGACGATCTGGGGTCAGGCGGCGATCCGGTGCTGGCCTTTGACAATCAGGGCACCGTCTATATTGCATCGATTTCGATTGGTGTGGATGACTACGCCATCGGCTCGGCGGCGGGTGAGGCGCTCATCTCCAGCATGGCCGTGGCCTCTTCCAACGACGGGGGCTACACCTGGAATGAGCCGGTTTCTGCCGCGCGCAGTGGTGTACAAGCCGACGTCGATCTGGATCCCACCGGGCGTATGCGCGGCACCATCAGCCTCAGCTTTCTAGATAAACCCTGGATTGTGGTGGGGCCGCATCCGACCATCGAAGAGCAAGAGATGCTCTATCTGACCTATACCGAGTTTGTCACCCGTTATGATATTTTGTACATTGGCGAATTGCCCGTCTTAGGTGTACCTGACACGCTGACCACACCCAAATTTGTGGCTTCCAGCGATGGCGGCGTCACCTGGTCGGAGCCGGTAGCCGTTGGTCCCACGGTGCTCAGCACCTTTGGTGAAGGTGAGAACGGTGCCGGCGGCACGGGGACCGGCGAACAAACGTTGGCCGAGATTGCCGAACCGACCATCGTACAGGCTGGTGATGATTCCAGTTACCGCGCAGAAGTGCTCGCCGCACTAGCGGAGCGCCGCGCCCAAATGCAACAAATGCAACCAAACGGTGGCGAAGAAGGCACCAAACGCACGATCCAAGGCCCGGTGCCGATTGTCGATTCGCAAGGCATTGTCTACGTTACCTGGCTGGACAGCACCGACGACGAGGCAATGAAGGGTATTGGCGAATTCTATATGGCGCGCTCGGAAGATGGCGGCACCAGTTGGGAAAAACCGACCCGTATTGCCAGTTTCTTGGAGCCCGGTTACCGGCCGCGCAATGCCTTTTTCCGCTACTGGGCGTCGGCCTTCCCCAAAGTGGCCGTCGGCCCCGAAGATGAACTCTATGTAATCTACACGGCCTTGCCACCCGACAAACCGTATGATGAGGGCGATGTCTATTTCATTCGCTCGACCGATGGCGGCAAACGCTGGAGCCGGCCCAAGGCGTTGAATCAAGATGAGTCGGACAGCACGCAATTCTTCCCCGCGGTGGCGGTGGGACCGAATGGTGTGATTCATGTGATGTGGGGTGATATGCGCGACGACGCTGTTGCCACCCGCTATCATATCTATTACACTAGTTCGGAAGATGGTGGCGAGACCTGGGGCTTCAAAGATGAACTCCTGGACCTAACCGTGGGTGATGCACGCGTCACCGATTTCCCCACCAACCCGAACAAGGCGTTTCCATCGGGCGCGTTCATTGGCGACTATTTCTCAATTGCCGCCACCGAGGAAGAAGTTTACATGGTCTGGCCAGATGGCCGTCTGGGTGAGTATGGTGGCATCAACCAAAAGATTGGTTTTGCCCGCAAGCGCGCCGTCGCTTCGCCAGAAATTTTCCTCAGCCCCGATGCTGGCCCTGGCGGTGAAACGCTTACCGTGCAAGGTCATGGCTTCCAACCGGATCTGACCTACTACTTGCAAGTGGGCGGCACCACCGTTTCTGCTGGCCGCACCAGTAGCGACGGCGTGATCACGGCTAATGTCTTCGTACCCATTTCCGGCGAAGGCGCCCATCAAGTTAGCCTGGTCGACGATTCGGGCAACATGGCCGCTACCTCCTTCTACATGGAATTCGGTTTTGACAATATCCAACAAGAGCTGCAAAGCCTGGACGAAGAAGTCAAAGCTTTGGTTGCGGCCAATGGATCAATCACCACCACAAGCGGGAGCGGGGCACCAATCGCACCGCAACTGATCGGCAATGATCTGCGCGCCGGGGAAAACATGGCCAGCATGCAAAGTGAGGTCAAGGAACTCAAAAATCTGGTGCAGAGCCTGGTGGCCCAACAGACCGCCGCGTCCACCAAAACGGTTGCTGCCGCGGGCTTGCTGGCGAGTGGTACACCTGTAGCCTGGGGATTAACCGCCTTGGCTGGGTTGATCCTGGGTGCAGTTTTCACCTATCTACGCCTAACGGCTACACGGAAAAATAACAAAGCTGGCTGATGATTAATTTTTTACGGTGTCGGTAGGGCGCTTATTGAGCATCAAAAAGCAACTTCCCAGTTTGTCACCCTGTAAGGGTCTCTGCGCTTCTAGGCATGAGACCCTTACAGGGTGACAAACGAAAACTTATTCTGGATGATTACTTGGTGGGATGAGTAAGCGCCACGCCTACGCCGATAGAACGCTACGGAGGGACGCACGATGAAACGAATTGTCATCAACCTGTTCATCAGCCTGAGTCTTTTGCTGGCGATGGTGGGGGCCGCGACGGCGCAATCGGCCTACGAAGCGCCCACCGACGAACCCGGCCCAGCGGTGGAAAAGCTCTTCTTCCGCGCCTTCAACGTCGATCGCGCCCCGCTCGACTTGGCCGCGGGCGAGATGGACATGTATTACTACAACTTGAAGATCGCCGCCGCGCGTGAACTGCGCGATAACCAGGACCTGCAACTCTTTGAGGCCCCGGCGACTACGCTCGCCTTAATTCTAAATCCTGCGCCCGCCTCGAAGGGCCAATTGAACCCCTTTTCGTTGCCACGGGTACGCCGGGCGATGCAATACTTGGTCGACCGCGAATATGTGGCAGGCGAAATTTACCAGGGCCAGGGGCAGCCCATGTATACGCAAAATAGCCCCACCGACTTCGATTACTTGACAGTCTACGACATTGTCCAGGCCATGGATTTGCGCCATGATGCCGACTATGCCAATGCCGAGATTGCCGCGGCGATGGAGGAAGCGGGCGCCGAAATGGTCGACGATGTCTGGCAATTCGAGGGTAAGCCAGTGCGCATTAAGTTTATCATTCGCGTCGAAGACGAACGGCGTGATCTGGGCGACCTGGTGCGCGCAGCGTTGCAAGGCGCTGGCTTTGCCGTCGAATCCAACTATCAGCCCTTTGCGCCGGCGATCCAGACCGTTTACTCCACGGATCCGGCGCAGTTTGGCTGGCATATCTACACCGAGGGCTATGGCCGCGGCGCCTCGCAGCGCTATGATTCGGGTGGCATCAATGCCTATTACGCGCCCTGGCTTGGCAACATGCCCGGCTGGCAAGAGGTAGGTTTCTGGCAATACGAGAATGACAAGCTAGACGAACTGGGTAAGAAAATTTTCCGCGGCGAATTCAAGGACAAAGCCGAGCGCGACCAACTCTACCGCGCGATGACCGAACTCGGGTTGGATGAATCGGTGCGTGTGTGGGTGGCGACAGTTAACAGCATCTATGCTGTGCAGGCCGATGTGCAGGGCATTACGCAAGACTTGGCCGCCGGCCCGCGCGGGTTGTGGACGCTGCGCACCGCCTACAAACCGGGCAGCGACGAATTGACTATCGGCCACTTGTGGGTCTGGACCGAGCGCAGCACCTGGAATCCCGTCGGCGGCATTGGCGATGTCTACAGTTCGGATATCTATCGCCAACTCAGCGATCCGCCGCTGGCTAATCACCCTTTTACCGGCATTCCTGAAGCCTTCCGCGCCAGTTATACGGTGGAAACCGCCGGGCCGGGCAAGAAGCTAGATGTGCCTAAGGATGCCTTCCTCTGGGACGCAAAAAAGAATGGCTGGCAAACGGTGGCGGCCAACAGCAAAGCGACGAGCAAAGTGGTTTTCGATTACTCGAAATATTTCCAGGCGCCCTGGCATCACGGCCAGCCGATCACGATGGCCGACCTAATCTATTCGATCTATCAGGGCTTTGATATGGCCTACAACCCGGACAAGGCGAAGATCGAGACGGCGATGGCGGTGACGGCCCGCCCCACGTTGGAAACCTTCCGTGGCTTCCGCCTGTTGGACGAAAACCAGATCGAGGTTTACGTCGATTTCTGGCACTTTGACACCAATTACATTGCGGCCTATGCCACACCCAGCGGTGTGGGTACGCCGTGGGAAATTCTCTACGCCCTCGATACCCTCGTCTTCAAACAACGGCGTGCGGCCTATAGCG
>JBBRVA010000342.1:0-8201 GCA_038247295.1 Caldilineales bacterium
CATTATCCTGTGCCAGCGCATCTTGCTGTTTGTCACTGCCCATCAAAAATTCACCGGCCGCAATCGTCACCCAGTCAAAATCAATCGGCGAGGATGGTGGGTGCGCTGGTTCCGGCGCGGGCTGATGCGGTTGGGAAACACTAACTGCGGAAACAGCGGCGCGGATGGAGGGCGGTACTTCCCCACCACCGGCACGCCAAGCGGTAACGGCTTCACCCAACTGCGTGTTCTCCCCATATTCACGTCGGACCACCGTCAGCAATGCGTCGACCTGGCTTGTTTTGTCCGCCTCGCTCAAAATGGCATGCCAGTTGTTCGTCGCCTGGCTGGTAAAGGCAATGCGGGCCGTCTCCATGCCCGTGTCGGCCACGATCCGTCGAGCACTGGCTTCATCGGTGTAAAGGGTCGCTAAGACAGCCCGCAGTTTGGCCAGCAACCCAGAACGCGTCATCGGCTCGGCGCCGGCGACTGTAGTTTCAGGTAGGGCAGCGGGCAGCTTTGCCGGACCTTGTGGAAGCAGTATGACCGGCTCGACCTTGGGTGCAGTTGCAAATGGCTCAAAAATCCGGCCATTCGACGCCCGCATATAGAGCACCGGCGTCCCCCACTCGACATCGTTGCCGGCGGCGTAAATGGCCTTGCGCGCTTCGGTGAGCGCGGTGTCGACCGGGTCGCCGTCGGCCAGCGCGGTGTAAAATTCGTGGGCCAGGATAATCGCGGCTCCGTCGGTGATCTCAAACTGCATGGCGATCACGGCGGGGATGCCTTGTTGGACCAGGGTTTGGGCGATGCCGGCGAAGGGATCATTCTGGCCGGTGCGGGCGCCTTCGCAACTGTTGAGCACAGCCAGACGCAACGAACGATGATCATGCAGCAAGGCGCCCAGTTGGCTGCCGTCCACAAGGCGCAGCAAACCGTTGTCATCTTCCAAGCCCAACACACCTTCCTGGGTGAGCTGGTCAAAGCGCCCGTGGCCAATAAAGTGGAAGATATGATACGGCCCGCGCCGCAGTTGGCGGTGCAGCGCCGATAGCGTGGCCGGTGTCAACCGCGTCACGGTCACCAGGCCACGCGCCACCGGGTCGGCCAGTGCCGTCTGCAGCTTGTCCCACTCGGCTTCAACATCCAGTTGGACTGCGTCGCGCGGGTTGGCGATCATCACCAGCACGTTCAAGGGCAACTGCACCGTCAAAGGCGGCGTGGGTTGCGGCAAGTCGAGAAAGCGCACAATCGGCGTCGTGATGGAATGGACAAAGAACCGTCGAAACGTCACATCGTACAGATATTCCCAGGGCAGATCGGCCAGCGCCTTGGCCTCGGTCAGGCGCAGCCGAATGCGCAGCCCGTGGTCGGGTTGTTGGTTGGCCAAATTCAAACTGCTGCGCAGACAATCACGCACCTGGTCGCGGAAGACCGCGTCATACAGCAGGCCGCCAAATTCTTGCGCGGCGCGGCCTTCCGACGAGTTCAAGCCGCGCACGCCTTGGCGCGTGCGGCCCATCTTCAAGATATAATTCTCCAATTTGTCTTTGTTAAAGGGTAACTTGAATTCAGCGCTCGCTTGTCCGGCGGGGGAATTAAGCACACGAGCGCGGTAACGGCCGCGCGCGCCCGCAATTGGTTCGATGGAGAGATCGAAATCAAGATAGGTGATGGCAGCCATAGTCTCCTGTCGGGATCAGTCGAATTGAACGTGGTTATTTGCGCATTAGTTTAGCACAAAATTACCGTAGAAGTAAACGGTTGAGAGATGGTCACGAACAACCTTCCAGGAAGCAAGGGCAGCTTCCTGGAAGGGGTGGGCCGCCGATTACTTTGACCAACGCACGCTGCTGTCAACGTCCTTCCTGGAAGATGCTCTTCCTTCCAGGAAGGTTGTATCGTCTCCAGTCGCTCCCCCTTCTACGCCACCAACGGCAGCGCCACCCCGCGATTCTCCGCCGCCGATTGATAAATCGCGCGGATGATCTCAACCGACTTGCGCGCCTCGGCGCCCTCGATCATCGGGGGGCGCCCTTGGCGAATCGCGTCGATCATGTCGACAAGCTGGCGGCGGTGCATCTCCGAGCCGATCGCAGTTGGGTCGGCGGCACCGCTGTCTTGCGTCGCTTCCAGAGCTAACATGGCGGCTTCTTCGCCGGGCGCAGCGTCGGCCAGCTTCCAAACCACAATCCGCCCCTCTTCCAAGATAATTGTGCCGCGGTCGCCGTGCAATTCCAGGCGCGAGGCGTCACCCGGCCAACAACTGGTGGCGCCCTGGATCACGCCCATTGCGCCACTTTGGAAGGTGACGACGGCGCTGGCGGTGTCCTCGGTTTCCATTTGGTGCGCCAACGTGGCCGTGCGCCCAATCACACTGGTAACGGGGCCAGCCAGCCATTGCAACAAATCAATGCTGTGGATGGCCTGGTTCATCAGCGCGCCGCCGCCATCCAACGCCCAGGTGCCGCGCCAACTGCCATCGTAGTACGCTTGCGGTCGATGCCACTTGACACAAATATCAGCCAGGGTCAAACGCCCCAAGCGGTTGGCGTCCAAGGCAGCTTTGGTCTTGTGTACGCCCAAGGCGAAGCGGCGCGGAAAGACACAAGCGAGCACCACCCCCGCGGCTTGGGCTGCGGCGATGATCTGGTCGACGCGCGCCAAGGTAATGTCAATCGGCTTCTCGATCAAAAGATGTTTGCCCGCCGCAGCCGCCGCCAACGCGATCTCGGCATGAGTACCGCTGGGCGTGCAAATGGCGACGACATCGACATCATCACGTCCGACAGCAATCTGGTAATCCTGTTCCCAGGTTGCGCCACACTGGTCGGCTAGCGTGCGCCCCGTGCGTTCGGTGCGGCTACAGACAACGCTCACACGCGCGTCGGGAATTTGTTGGAGGGCAGCGACATGAATCTTACCAATATTACCGGCGCCGATCACGGCAAAATTTAGAGCGGGCATATAAATTTCCTTTGTTCATTTGAGGATCGACATTGGCTCTGGTGCGTGGCACTGGCCAAAGCGTTGCGGGATTGACAACCTAGGCCTGGCCAGTGCCACGCACCAAAGGGGAGTAGCTACCGCCATTTTACGCTGATTACAGCCAAGCGCCAAAGAAGAATCTATAACTAATGTCACCAAAATCGGTTCAATCCGTGATTACACAAGTAGATTGATGCAACAAAGTAGATTTGACTGTTTGCCATTTGCGAGATACACGAGTAGGCTAGTATAATCTGCCAACAGTTTGCCAGCGGTTGCCAGAATATCACCTGGGCTGTTGGCAACTGCTAGAACGAATAGGGCAGTGCTAGCATGTGGCGTGTCGCAACGAGGATAAAGCGTGGATGATCGATAAAATCTTGTCCACTTTTATGCCGCGGTGTGGATTTCGGCCGACCGTTTGCCTCAGGAGTGGCGATAATGCTGACAGGTGTGAGAGTTGATTGCAAGAAATGATCTTATGTGGTAAGATCAAGTGCAGCATAGTTTGCAACGTAAGGCTGATTGTGCGGCTCCCTACTTGTACGGCGTGGAGAGACAGCTTGTTCAGGTCAAAGATTGAGACTGTTTAGGATCGATAACGTTGAGATCGACAGTTGCAGAATCGAAAACCACCAATAAATAGAGCCGATAAAGACGAGGCAACTGGCGTGTCCTATAAATCTTTCTTACGTATTATCTAAAGGAGAATAATCATGGCTTTTAGCTACACGAATTCTAAAGATCGCACCTACATTTTGCACTCGCGGGTGACGACCCTGCGCAATGGTAGTAAGCAGACGATCTACTTCTTCGCCAGCGACGAAAAAGAGGGCGCGCTCAACGAAGTGCCCGAAGGCTATGAAGTGTCTGAAAGCAAGAACGGCTTGCCAGTACTAAAGCGCAAGAAATAACCTGACTTGCCCTGTAGCATATAAAAGAGGACCAAACTCAGTTTGGTCCTCTTTTTCATCGCTGCCAACTGGATACACGCTTACGGGGGTATTGGGTTTGTAGGCTATACCTTTGTCACGTTCGCAGCGGCCGGCCCTTTGGGTCCAATTTCAATCGAAAACTCAACCCGTTGGCCTTCGGCTAAGGTCTTGAAGCCTTGCATCTGAATGGCGGAATGATGGACAAACACATCGCCACCACCCTCATCGCGGGCAATAAAGCCATAGCCCTTTTGGTCGTTAAACCACTTCACGGTGCCAGTCTGTTGCTCACTCATTTGGTTTCCTCCTTGTAGCTGTTGAAACATTTTACTGCTCACGCCATGCTGTTCTACCTATGCAATAACATCTACTTACCCACGCCGACATTGATCTTAATCAATGCTTGAGGTAGGTACGCCAAAACAAGAACCAGCGCCAGGGAGACGCGTTCATAGCTTGGCCCTCGATAAGGTTGAGTATAATCAGTGGCGAATTGGCAAGGTTTTGTCCGTGCAGAGGTCAATCAACGTAACATGAAATTAATAGACGAATGGGCTTGCATGTTCAGTCAAGAAACGCAAATGCCCAGACGAATAACAGTCTGGGTGGCGCACCTTCGACATCCCCTACAGAGCTTGCTACGTCTTTCTACTTACTATACACCTGACTTAATCTTAAGTCAAGCGCGAATTTAAGCAAATATGCAACATATCTTTCTAAATTCGACGAAAACTTAATTTTCTGTAATGAATGCTCCTATCTTTAGACTAAAAATTCTGCGCAGTTTTGTATTTATTCCATATTATTGGACATAGCCTAATTTAACTTTGGGGAAGTCAACAGCGACTTACACCCTGCTTTAATTTTTGGTATGTGTTATAAGTTTGTGTTAGACTACAGGCAACTGATTAGAATAGCGGCAATGACAGGAAAATGCTGGAAGATCTGAAAATGATCCGGGTTGGCGTACAGAGAGCGATCATTGGCTGAAAGGATCGCCGCCACCATTCCAGAAGGACACCCTCGAGCCGAACGGTGAAGGCAAGTTAACCCTAGCCGATTTCCGGGCTGCGCCCGTTAACGCGCACTGCTTCAAAAGGTTTGTTGGCGCGTGTATTAGTGTGCCAACAGACGAATGGTGGTGGCACCACGATGCGGCTTCGGCCCTCGTCCCCCAATGGGACGGGGGCTTTTTATTTTGTACAACGATTTTTCAAATCGTTGTACAGCCTGGTTCTCGAGAGGAGGTGATCCGTATGGATGATGATGACGATAATAATGACAATCCCTATGACCGACTAATTTTACCCATCATTCAATGCGAAAGGACACATTCCTATGCAAACGATCGAGACCACTTCACTTTCTGTTCTGCCAATTCGTAGCACAGAAGCCAACGCCCATGTGGGACAAAAGGTGCGCTTGCAGGGCTGGCTACACACGTTGCGCCGCTTAGGCGGCGTCAACTTTATTGTGTTGCGCGACGGTTGGGGCACCATACAAGCCGTCACCGAAAATGAAAGCGCCTTGCGCCCGCTGCTCGAGCAAGAACTAAGCACAGAGAGCGTAATTGCACTCGAAGGCACTGTTGCGCACGAGCCACAGGCACCCGGCGGCATCGAGCTCCACGATCCCGTGATCACGGTGATCACGCCGGTGCGCGAGGCGCTGCCGGTTGTACTCAGCAAGCGTGAAATCAAGGCCAGCTTGCCGATGCAATTGGATCACGCCGTGGTCGTCAACCGCCACCCAAGCCGTCGCGCCGTCTTTCGCTTGGCGGCCGGTGTGATGGCCGCCTTCCGCGAAGCACTGGGCGAACGCGGCTTTACCGAAATCCAAACGCCGAAGATCGTGGCTTCGGCCACAGAAAGCGGGGCCAATGTCTTCAAAATCGACTATTTTGGTCGCCCAGCCTATTTGGCGCAAAGTCCGCAGTTCTACAAACAGGTGATGGTGGGCGTTTTCCAGGGGGTCTACGAAGTGGGGCCGGTCTTCCGCGCCGAACCACACGACACCACACGTCACATCAACGAGTATGTAAGCCTGGATGTCGAATTTGGCTTTATCGAAAATCACTTTACCGTGATGGCCTTGCTGCGCGAGGTGTTGGCCCACATCTTTGCTCGCCTGGGTGAACGCTACGCGGTAGAATTAGCGCTCGTCAATGCCAATTTGCCCGCCGTCCCAACGCAGATCCCGCATATTCATTTTGCCGAAGCCAAGGAATTGGTCTATCAAATCCATGTTCAACCCGCGCAGGGCGTCGACGAACGCAGTGAGCCGGACCTTTCTCCACAAGAAGAGCGCTGGCTGGGCGAATGGGCACAGCGTGAGCATGGCAGCGATTTTCTCTTTGTCACTGGCTATCCAATGAGCAAGCGCCCTTTCTACACCCACCCGGATGCAACGCGCCCGGGCTACTCCAATTCGTTTGACTTGATCTTCCGCGGCACCGAATTGGTTACCGGCGGCCAACGGCTGCATCTGTATGCGGATTATCTGGCGGCCCTCAAACAGGCAAAACTACCCACGGCGCCGTTCGCGAGTTATCTGGAAGCGTTTCGCTACGGCATGCCGCCCCACGGTGGCTTTGCGATTGGGTCGGAACGGCTGCTGATGCAACTGTTGGGCGTGCCCAATCTGCGGTCAACAACACTTTTTCCGCGCGATCTGAATCGGTTGACGCCGTAAAGATTGAGATTAAAGATTGGAGATTAGAGATTGGCGTTCGTTGCGCCAATCTCTAATCTCCAATCTCCATCCATTCCCAAGGAGCTATTATGTTTGAAGCGATCAAAGCGGCGCGTGAACGGCTGCGCGGCCATGCCCATGTGACACCAATTATTACCTCGCGCACGCTGGATCAGCAGGTTGGCGCACAGGTTTTTCTCAAGTGTGAAAATTTGCAACAGGTGGGCGCGTTTAAGTTTCGCGGCGCCTATAACGCAATCAGCCAGCTTTCCGACGCCGAAAAAGCCCGCGGTGTGCTCGCCTACTCGTCGGGCAACCATGCGCAGGCGGTGGCGCGCGTCGGCCAATTACTGGGCGTGCGCACGACCATTGTGATGCCCATCAACGCGCCGGCCACCAAACGTGCCGCCACCGAAGGCTATGGCGCCACCGTAGTCGCGTATGATCCGCAAACGACCGACCGCGCAGCACTGGCACAAAAGCTCGCCGACGAACATGGCTACGCCGTCGTGCCACCCTATGATCACGCCGGTGTGATTGCTGGCCAGGGCACCGCGGCGCTGGAAATGTTGGATGAACTCAAGACGCTGGACATGCTGCTGGTGCCATGTGGCGGCGGCGGTCTGCTCTCTGGCTCGGCAGTGGCGGCCAAAGGCATGGCTGCCAGTTGCAAGGTGATCGGCATCGAACCCGCGCTGGGTGACGATGCCACGCGCTCGTTTCGCACCAAAACGCTGCACACGGTTCACAACCCGCCGACAATTGCCGATGGTACGCGCACGGCTTCGTTGGGCCAGCTCACCTTTCCGCTCGTGCTGGAATATGTCGACGATATGCAAACCGTCAGCGAAGAAGCGATCATGGAAGCCGTGCGCTTTCTCTTCTACCGCACCAAACTCGTGGTAGAGCCATCCGGCGCGTTGGGCGTGGCGGCGCTGCTCAGCGGCGCCGTGCAGGCGCAGGGGCGCGTCGGTGTGATTCTGAGCGGCGGCAACATCGACGGGCCGACGATGACGACGATTCTGAACGCGGGATAGGCTGTACAACGATTTTTCAAATCGTTGTACAAAAGAAAATGTTTACGCGCTCCACAGGTGATGGTATACTCAGGCGTAACGAAATCTATTTTACGCAGTACGGACGAAGTAGTACGGCTGCATACCTACAGTAACGGAGCACCTGATGCCAATTAGTACATCCTCGTTTGGCGACGAGCGCGATGAAAAGTACAGCGAATATGAACTGACCGATCAATTCGATCAGGAGACGATGGAGTTCCCCGGTTTGAGTGTCGAGACCGCCGAAACCCTATTAAAAAAACTGGGCGGCGGTGTGGCAGAAAAATACAAAACGGTCGAGGGCATTGGTTGGAAAGCCACCCTCTCGGCCATCACCGGCGGCACAGCCGTCGAGTTTAATGCTCACGACGAGCTGCTGGAAGATCTGTTGCGCCGCTTTGAGGAGATGGTGGAGAAGAGTCTTGGATAACAAAGCCACCTTCCGCGTCGGCAGCAACATCGCCTTTATCAAATATTGGGGCGTGGCCGACTCTGCGCTCAATTTACCGCTCAACAACTCGATCAGCATGACATTGGCCGCCGCGCATAC
>JBBRVA010000343.1:0-8171 GCA_038247295.1 Caldilineales bacterium
AGCCTGACGGCCGAGGAAACGGATGATCAACTGGCCGAAAGTGAACCAACGGCAACACGAACCCCCACGCGTCGCGCCACATCCACACCGACAGAGGAGCGGGCAGCCGGCACACCAGCCGCAACGCTCAACCCTTTGCCCACTGTGACGATCAGCCAGGTCGAACCAAACCTGGTTGAAGGACCGCCATCCGATATCATTGCTTCACTCAACGCCACCTACACCGTCCGCTCCGGTGACACCCTTGAGCGGATCGCACTGCGTATGGGCGTTGACTTAGATGCGCTGCGCCAGCTGAACCGTTTGGACATGGGGTCGGCAAGTTGGCTTTCGGTGGGAGGAATTCTACTCTTGCCGGCCACTGGCAGCGACTTGCGTTTAATGCGCGATGAAGAAGAGTATGTGGTGCAGCCAGGTGATAGCTTGGGCGTGATTGCCGAGGCGTATGATCTCTCGGTGACTCAATTGATGCAGGCAAATTTCCTGGCCAATGCCAATGCCATCTACCCTGGCCAAAGCTTAACGATTCCCGGCAAACTGGCCACTACAACCAAAACCGATTTACGGATTGGCCCCGTGCGCCGCGGCTACTACTATTATACTGTGCAGGAGGGTGATACGCTCTCCACATTGGCCGAACGTTTCGGCAGCACAGAACTCGCGATTCTCGATTACAATAGTCTGCCCAACGAAGAGACCGTCTATGCGGGTCTCGAATTGAGCATTCCTTTTGGTCCGCCACCAATTGAAGGAGATGCCCCACCAGCGCCGGCCTCTGGCACCAGTTTTGTGGTTAGCGTCAGTCGCCAGCAATGTTGGGTGCTCCAGGGCAGCCAGATATTGTACAGTTGGCCATGTAGCACCGGTTATGGCGAATGGCGCACGCGCATTGGCACCTTTAGCGTGCAAAGCAAGATCGAGAATGCCAGAAGTCGAGCCTATCAATTGGATATGCCCTATTGGCTGGGCATCTACAACGTTGGCACCTACGAAAATGGGATCCACGGCTTGCCCGTACGTTGGGACAACGGCAAGAAGATCTGGGAAGGTATGATCGGTGAGCCGGCTACCTACGGTTGTGCGATGCTGGCCGACGACAACGCCGCCATCCTCTACAAAATGGCCTATGTCGGCATGCCGGTGCATATTACCCCGTAGGACGGGATGCGGGAAACAGTAGTACATGGCTACTGTTTCCTGTTTCCCGCATCCCGTTTCCCGTCTGGAGACAACACTCCATGCTTATTCTCGATGGCGCCTATGGCGAGGGCGGTGGCCAAATTTTGCGCACGGCCCTGCTGCTCAGCACATTGACTGACCAGCCTTTTCGGATTGAGAACATACGCCTTGGCCGCACCCAGCCGGGGCTAAAACCGCAGCATGTGCATATCCTCAAAGCCTTATTGCAGATGAGCAATGCGCGGGTCGAGGGCGCACAACCCGGCGCATTGCAGGTTACCTTTTACCCCGGCCAATTGCAGGCGGGCGTTTTCCAGCTAGCGATTGGCACGGCGGGCGCGATCCCGCTCTTCCTGCAAACGATTCTGCCCGTGGCGTGCTTTGCGCCTGGACCGATCACTTTTACGGTAAGCGGCGGCACCGACGTGCGTGGGGCAATGACGATGGATTTTTGGCAAGCGGTCTTGCTGCCCTTTATCCAGCCCTACGCGCACCAGATGACGTTGGAAGTGCAACGGCGCGGCTTTTATCCCGCCGGTGGGGGACAGGTGCGGCTCCAGACGACACCACGCTTCAGCCAGGCCGACTGGTCCATACGCAGAGCAGAGGGACCACGGTTAGATGTGCTGACGCGCGGGGCAGCACAAGGTATCACGCTCTTCTCCTGTGCGAGCAGTGTATTGCGCGAGCGACGCGTGGGCGAACGTCAGGTGGATGCTTTTCGCAGTCGATTACACCAAGATGGATGGCAGATTCAGATCGAGCATGCCGACACCCATTCGCCTGGCTCTTCGTTAACGGCGGTCGCTGAATATGCGCACACGCGCTTGGGGGCGGATGCATTGGGCGAACGGCGCAAATCGGCGGAAGCAGTGGGTTTGGAAGCAGCCGAACGTTTACAGCGCGAAATCGCCGCGGCGGCCACGGTCGATGTCCACACAGCCGACAATCTGATGGTCTGGGCAGCCCTGTTTGGCGGCGCCTATACGTTTGCCAAGCGCACGGGACACATCGAAACTAATGCCTGGACGATTGAGCAATTTTTGCCAGGCGCGCTCCGTCTGGATGGGCATAAAGTGATTGGGCAAGGAGCCCACCGCATATGATGAAGTTGAGCACGATGCTCGAACGCTACCGCATGGCCAAGCCCCTTGCTCAAGCAGAGATCGCACGGATTCCGCTCTTTCTCGCCACGCACAATCTGGTCATGTTTGCGAAGTTGTTGCGCGCACTAGAAGCAGGCGAACAACCAGGGGAGCCAGCCTGGCGCGTAGGATTACGACACAAGCTCGAAGCGAAAGTACAAACTTATCGCGACTGGTTTGCAGAACTTGTTGCTCAGGCATAAACAAAAGTCACGCCGCGGTCTATTTTTTCCGGCTCAACTGGATTGAGTTGACATTCCGGGAATGGGCCACGACTAGTTTCGTATATCCGGCAACGTTTGGCCCATTCCCGGAATGTCAACGCCCTGCTGATTATCGCGTTTGAGAAACCCTGAAACAATCCGTAACTTGTTGACTTGCCACCATAATTATGCGAGAATGACAAGCGGAGGGCAGGCTATCCAAGCGTGTGTTAGATTTTGTGGTTGATTCTACCCTTCCTGCATCATCTCCCCCGACTCTCTTAGATAGAGTATCATCATTCACCCAATTGATTCAGACAGTGGAGCATGTATGACAACACAAAAGTTGCGCGTGGGCATTGTGGGTTGTGGTAATATTGCTGGCCCGTACGCCAAAACAATCAAGCCGTTTGACCAAGTTGAGTTTATGGGCGCCACCGATGTGATGCTCGACCGGGCGCAAGCACTGGTGGATCTGTACGGGGGTCGCGTCTACGCCTCACTCGAAGAGATGCTGGCCGATGATGCGATTGATCTGATTGTTAACCTGACCATTCACCATGCCCACCCGGCGGTGATTACGCAATGTCTAAATGCGGGTAAACATGTCCACAGCGAGAAGCCATTGGCGATGAGTCGGGAAGAGGCGCAGCGCGTGGTGGCACTGGCCGAAGAAAAAGGCTTACGGCTGAGTTGCTCACCGATCACCTTTATGGGCGAGGCGCAACAGACGGTCTGGAAAGCGATCCGCGACGGCATGACCGGCCCCGTCCGCGTCGTCTATGCCGAAGTCAACTGGGGCCGGATCGAAGCCTGGCACCCCAACCCGGGGCCATTTTACGACGTGGGCGCACTCTTTGACGTTGGCGTCTATCCATTGACCCTGGTGACAACCTTCTTTGGTCCGGCCCGCCGCGTAACGGCCTATGGCACCGTACTGCACCCAGATCGGGTGACAAAAGAGGGTGTCAATTTCCACATTGATACGCCCGATTGGGTGGTGGCGGCGGTAGAATTAGAGAATGGCACGGTCGTGCGCTTGACCACCAACTTCTACGTTGGCCATCACAGCAAACAAAAAGGGTTGGAATTCCACGGCGATTTGGGTTCGCTCTGGATTGGCAGCTTTCAAGATTTCCATGCCCCGGTCGAGTTTTCGCCGTTTGGCAAAAGCTACGAGCCGGTGCCTTATGTACGCCCACCGTTCCAGGGCATCGAGTGGGGCCGCGCCGTGGCCGAGATTGCCGATGCGATCAATGAAGACCGACCCCAGCGGGCCACAGGCGCGCAAGCCGCCCATGTCGTCGAGATTTGTTGTGCGATCATGGAGTCATTGCAACAGGGCAAGCCGGTGGAAGTCACATCGACTTTCCCACAACCGTGGCCGATGGCGTGGGGAGAGTAAGGGAGGGATTAGGGATTAGTAATTGGAGATTAGGAATTAGAGATTGGTGAACGTCAATTACCAATCTCCAATTACTAATCCCCAGCGAATCTAAAATATAACCTGGCTTTTCATCTTGATTGCGTGCTTTACCGTAGCTTGTTTAAGGGAGGTATTTCATGAAAACTGTCAAGCAGATTTTAGATGCAAAAGGTTATCAGGTTTGGTCGATTACGCCAGACAAGTTCGTCTTCGACGCCCTTAAGCTGATGGGCGAAGAAAACATTGGCGCATTGGCCGTAGTGGAGGCGGAGCGGCTGGTGGGCATCATCTCTGAACGCGATTATGCCCGCAAAGTGATTCTACAAGGCAGGACCTCGCGCGATACACGCGTGGCAGAAATTATGACGGCGGCTGTCGTCGCCACGCGCTTGGATCAGAACGTCGAGGAATGTATGGCGACGATGACGGCTAGGCGGATTCGGCACTTGCCCGTTGTGGAGAATGACCAGTTGATTGGCATGATCTCGATTGGCGATCTGGTCAAGTCGATCATCGATGAACAACAATTTATGATTGAGCAGCTGGCAAATTACATCAGTAGCTAAACGTGGGATGGGATAAAGATCTGTAGTGTGGCAACAACTGTTTGCACGCAAGTATTGGGGACGATGGCTGGCGCTCTGTTTCTGGCTATCGCTGATTGGGTCGCAACAGTGGTACATGGCCGCCTACGACTTAACGCCGTCGTCGTTAATGGAAAACGTCATCACGATGATCAAGCGGCCTGTAACGGGGCCGTTATTGTATATTCTCTTTTACACAATCCAGCCAGTGATCCTCTTCCCCACCTGGCTATTAACGGTGGCGGCTGGTTTTCTGTACGGCATTGGGTGGGGTACAGCGTATACGGTGGTGGCAGCCAATCTATCCGCCATATTCAGTTATTTGATTGGCCGCTACTTCGCGCTCGGCCTCTTCGATGTATCCACTGCTCGCGGTCTATTGCAGCGCTATGCGAACTATTTGCGTGAACACACCTTTGAAGCCGTGTTGGTCTTGCGTCTGCTCTATCTACCCTACGATCTGCTCAGCTATGTAGCTGGTTTTTTACGCATTCCCTGGCGGCCCTTCCTGCTCGGCACGATCATCGGTTCGATTCCAGGTACAATTTCTTTCATCCTCTTTGGCACATCTTTCACTGGCACCTTCACCGATGCCAATGCCCCCGCTATCGACTGGCGCATGTTGCTGCTTTCCGCGCTAATGTTTATCATCAGTATTGGCTTATCGCGCTTATTCAGGCGGCGCGCATAGACAGTTATGCTAACACATAGTTAGCAGCAGTCACTTTTCCCTTTATTGCCTGACATGGACGATTAAAATTACTGCTGCGTGGCCGGCACGCATAGGGTTAGCTCGCGCTCTGTTAAGTAAAAATTTTTGAAGACTTTGGGCCGCACTTCAAAGCTCACAAAAAACTGGGTGATTTTGCCTCTTAATACAAGTTCCCGAATGATTTCACCTTCACAAGCCGGAACGCCGCCATAGGGGTAACTTGCTCGAACTTTGTCGCCTAGTTTCATAGTTGTCCTCTACCGAATCGATCAAGGTCGCACTTCCATAGCTATTATACCACAGTTTTGGCATAACCGCCATCCACGGCGACGACAGGGTAGAGTTTTAGTAGCATTATCGTAATCGTAGAACCGCGGATCGACAGGACAACGCGGATCGATTGAGCCCGATCAATCCGCGTTGTCCTGCTGATCCGCGGTTCTGAATGTGCATCACGCCCCGTTAAAATTCATTCTGCACGTCGACTGGCTTGCCTGTGCGCGCCGACTCCAGGCCGGCTACCAAGGCCGCAATGACGCGCGCGGCGTCTTCCACACCGGTCAACGGTGTGGCTTTGCCTTCGATACAGTCGAGAAAATGTTCGCACTGTTCGGCGAAGTGATGCACTTGTCGGGTGTCATGGACACGCGGCTTGTGGTCCTTGAACGCTTCTTTCCAATCGTGGATGACTTCGTTGCGATGCTGTTCGGGATTATTGCGGTAGAGCTTACCGCCCCACAGCGTGCCTTGCGTGCCATAGAGCACCAGGTTGCCACCCGTGGGTGCATAGCCGCGGTTGCCAGAAGCGGCAATCAGCTTGGCAATTGCGCCGTTGGCCAGTTGCATGGTCAACAGATAGCAGTCGTTGATCGGCAACTGGGGCTCGGCTTTGTGATTGGCAAAGGCGAAGACCTGCTCGACACGCGTCTGCAATGTCCACAAGATCAAACCCAGGGGATGGCAGCCGCCACCAAGCAGAATGTCTTGTGGGGCGCGGCTATCGGTGCGCCAGGGGGTGTAACCATTGGGACCATAAAAGGGACGCATATCGGAGATGTAATCGCCTTCAGCCAGCCAGACCTCGCCGATCTCGCCGCTGCGGTAGGCTGCCACCATAGCCTGATAGTCGGGCCGAAAATGATAAACGTGACCGCCGAGAAAGGTCAGCCCGGTCTCGCGTACATCATGGACAAGGCGCGCCGCATCCGCCCAAGTAGTGCAGAGCGGTTTTTCGCAGAGCACATGCTTGCCGGCCATCAGCGCGGCATGGCAATGCTCACCGTGCAGATGATCCGGTGAACAGATCGAAACGGCGTGGATGTCTGGTCGCGCCAGCAGTTCTGGCAGTTGCGTGTAAACGGTAGGCACGCCCAGCCGATTGGCTTGCTCGCTGGCCTTGGCTTCATCGACATCAAACAACGCCACCACCTGGCCGCGCGGGTCGGTCTGATAACCACGAATATGACCTTCAGCAGCGATACCACCGCCACCGATAATACCGATGCCATAAGCGTTCATGCAATACTCCTTGTTGATATTATTTCGTTGATGGAGACAGGGAAATAAGTAGACAGGGAAACAGGGCGACAGGGCGTATTCCCTATTTACCAGAAGAGGCGCAAGGCAAGAAGCCAGTGCAGTCGCCAGGTAAACAGGGCGTATTCCCTATTTCCCTGTTTCCCTGTTTCCCTGTCTACCTATTTAGGCTCACTTCAAGCCCGTCATCGTAATGCCTTGGATAAACGTACGCTGGGTGAAGAAGAAGAGCAAAACCACCGGCGAGACCATCAACGTGGCAGCGGCCATCAGCAAACCCCATTCGGTTTTGACCCGGCTCAGGAAGCCGTAGAGTCCGATCGCCAGCGTAAATTGGCTCTTGTCACTCAGGTAAATCAATGGGCCGATAAAATCGTTCCAGTTGGCCAGAAAGGTAAAGAGGGCCACCGCGGCCAGTGCCGCACGCGCAAGCGGCAAGATAATCAACCAGTAAGTTTGGAATTCGCTGGCGCCGTCGATCTTGGCGGCGGACGAGAGCTCGCGCGGGATGGTGAGATAGAACTGGCGCAGCAAAAAGATGTAAAAGGCGTTGCCAGCAAAGGCAGGCCAGGTTAAAGGGTGAGGCGTGCCCACCCAGCCGAGGTTGCGGAAGATAATAAAGGTGGGGATCAACAAGACCGCGCCAGGGATCATCAGGGTGGCAATCAACACGAAGAAAAGCGCATCACGACCTGGCCACTGAATGCGCGCGAAGCCATAGGCCACCAACGAGCACGAGATCAACATGGCGACGACGTTAAAAACCGTGATATAGACTGTATTTTTCAGGTAGAGAAAGAAAGGAATAAAGGTCGTCGCTTTGGCGTAATTGCTCCACATAAAGGGGCGTGGAATCCACTCTGGTGGCAACTTGAAGAGTTGTTCAGTCGGCTTGAGCGAGGTCGAGAGCAGCCAAATAAATGGAATGGCAAAAATGGCGGCCAAGACAATTAATACACTGTGCGCCGCCAGCGAGCGCCACAGCTTATCGTTGCGGTTAGGGTGCGCCACAGCCGACGGCTGCGGTGTCGCCACCTTTACCGTCGGCGTACGAAGCGAACGGTTGGCCATCAGACGCCCTCCCCTTCATAATAGACCCAGCGGTTGGCCGTTTTGAAGACGATCCAGGTAAGCAGGAAAATAAATGCCACCAACAGCCAAGCCATAGCGCTGCCATAACCCATCTTGAAATAACTGAAGGCGTTGCTGTAGAGCAAGAGCGAATAAAAGAGGGTCGATGAGACTGGGCCACCACCGGTAAGCACAAAGGCCGTCGTAAAATATTGAAACGCACCAATCATGCCGAGGATTAAATTAAAGAAGATCGTAGGCGTTAACATTGGCAGGGTGATTTGCCACGTTTTGCTCAACGCCGTCGCGCCATCC
>JBBRVA010000344.1:0-8165 GCA_038247295.1 Caldilineales bacterium
ACTGCCCGGCGATGCCAGATTCATGAAGTCATTCTGTAGCTATCTAGCGAAGTTGCTCCTTAGGCCGACAAGTTGTATACACGGATAGGGAAAACACGGATATTTTTATGGTTTTTATCCGTGTTTTCCCTATCCGTGTATACTAAAAATTTGGCGCATCAGCCGAAAGTGTGCAAGCTTCGTTCAACCGTGACTGACATTGTCCGACCCTAGGTCGGCGTCATCCTACCCTCATCGATTCCACTCATACAGCGTCTGTCGCGCCAGATGGAACTCTGCCGGTGGGCGGTTGATCGCCGTGGCGCCGGCGGTGTCCACCTCGATGATCTGTGCACAGACCGGTTCGTAGGCAGCGCGCGGCGCGACGGCGCCTTTGGCGACCAGGATGCGTTGTTGCTGCGGCTGAATGCCCACGCAGGTAATTTGATGAATGCTGTTGGGATAGATGCGCAGGCTGGTAAGGATCAGCAACCCGCCGGGTCCCGAAGGCCGCTTGGGCACGACCACGACTGCCGTCAAGCCCTGATTATGATCGCGCTGCCCACCGTGCCGCCGTTCTGTCTCCCTATAGCTACCATCGTGGAGGGTGCGCACACGGCCTTTGATCGAAAGCGTGGGACCATGCATCTGATCCAGTTTACCGCCGACACGCAGAGAAACCTCGCCGCCAATGCCGGCCGCGTTGCACG
The DNA here is from genome assembly GCA_038247295.1 of Caldilineales bacterium. GTDB lineage: Bacteria > Chloroflexota > Anaerolineae > Caldilineales > Caldilineaceae > JAPLGZ01. The sequence continues at coordinate 690 of JBBRVA010000344.1, forward strand.
TTTGCACCGATTCGGGGTCGTAGATCGTTACCACCCAGCCCTCGGCGTTCTGGTCGATCAACTCCTTGAGCAAAATGGTAGCGTCGCCGGCACTGCCGCCGCCGACATTATCACCAAACTCAAACAGTGCCACTGGTGTGGCTGTGGCCGCCATCGCCTGGCGGACGGCGCTGGCCGGATCGGCAATGTGCGGAATCAATTGATCACGCACCGCCCACATCATCTCGCCCAGGCGATTGGCCTCGCGTTCAGCCAACGCCGCATCGCCGTCGGCGACAACGACAATCGAAGGGCCCATCGCCGGTACGTCGGCATATTGATAGCCAGCGGCAATGCTCACGGCTAGGATGCCCGGCTGCTTTTCCAGATCAATCGCCGCCTGCATCAGTGGCTGCATCGGTGGCCGGCTCGTGTTGTGAAACACAATATTGAAGAGCAGCGGTGGCTTGACGATCGCACTCGTCGGCTTGACTTCGCCGCGAATCGTGCGTACGATCAGTTCTGCCGCCTGCAGACCGCGCTCGCGCTGGTCGATGTGCGGCGTGGTTTTGTAGATAATCAGCGCCGTGGCATCTGCGACGAGCTGTTCAGGCACGTTGCCGTGGTAATCATGCGTCACCACCAGCGGGAAGTCTGGCCCGACCAGGGCGCGCACGCGGCGCACGACTTCGCCATCGGCCTGCGGAAAATCTTCGGCCACCATCGCGCCATGTAGTGCCAACAGCAGCCCATCCAGCGGCGGTGCTTGCTGAATCTGGGCGAGCATTTCTGCGACTAATGTCTCAAAAGCCTCGCGGGTAACGGGGCCAGCCGGTGTCGCGCCGGCAACCAGCATCGTGTACATCTCGTAGTCAAATTCATCGGCGCCGGCGATGTAGCCGGCAATTTCGTGAAAGGTAGGCCGGTAGTGCTCGACGATGCTGGCGCCGCGCTGGACGTGAAAATCGGCCAACGTCGTCGGGTTGGCGGCAAAGGTATTCGATTCATGGATGATGCCGGCGATGCCGATGCGCATGGTAGGGTCTCCTGTGGAAAATGGTTGGAAAGTGGTAATTGGTAAGTAGTCATTGGTAATTGGCCCATAAGGGACGGTCCCGTATGGGCCAATTACCAATGACTACTTACCAATTACCTTAGCTCTAGTTCCGGCATTTGTACGGTACAAAACTGCCGCGTCTGCGCCGATTCGCGCGCCCACAGGCAGGTGAGCGCGCTCAAAATGCCGGCGGCCAGTGGACTGCGCGAAGGGGTGCCGTCGCGCATCGCCATCAGAAAGTCGTAACAAAGCTCACGGTCGCCGCCAAAGTGGGGCATGTCCCCCGTAAAGTCGATCGTCTGCACGGTGGGCGAGGTGTGGCTGAAGATCTGGATCTGATTCTTGTACCAATCAAACTCGATCGTGCCTTTGTAGCCGTAAAGCCGGGCGCCGCGCTGTTCGGCCTTGTAGCGGGCGAAGAAATTTTGCGTGTAACTTACCTGTGCGCCACTGTCGTACTCAATCTGGCAACTGCCCATATCTTCTAACTCGAAGCCTTCGGAGAAGACACAATGATCACCGTTGGCCGAGTATTGTACGCCTTGGGGCTGTTCGAAGCCGATCCGAAAGCGCGTAAAAGGGCTCTCTGGGCAACTTTCGCGCAACTCGCAATCTTTACAATGCTGATCCCACGGCATCGTCCCGCCAAAGACGCGGCGTGCGTTCATCGCACTGATCTGCCGCGGCTGTGCGCCGAGCAGATAGTTGATATAGTCCAGATCGTGGGTCGCCTTTTGCAGAAAAAGACCGCCGGTCAGCGCATAGTTGCGATACCAGGTGCGGAAATAGACGGTGCCATAGGGGACATCATTGCAGGCGACAATCTGCTCTACGGTGCCAATCTGCCCAGAATCAATAATCTCTTTGACCTTTTGTAGCACTGGACTCAGGCGCAAGGGAAAGGAGACGACAACTGGTGTGTTGACATTGGCGTAGGCGGCTTGCAACTGTTGCACTTGTGCAAAGCTGATCGAGACCGGTTTTTCCAAAAAAAGCGGCAGGCCAAGCGGCGCAACCTTGCACGCCAATTCTGTGTGTAGATGGCAGCGCGTGCCGATCATCAAACCATCGAGTTCGCTGGCGTGGGCCAACAGTTCGTCGGCGGACGCGTAGAAGCGCGCCTGGCTCAGAAAACCATCATCGGCGGCGCGAATACGGTCGGCCTGGGGGTCGGCCACGGCTGTCACTTGATAGGGAATACCAAAAACCTGCATGGCCTTGGCCATGTGCGAAACCCGGCCACCATAGCCGATGATACCAACCCGCAACATACGAAATGCCCTTTCTAAAACTGAGGTGCAGATGGGATTTTCTGACCCATGCTGCGGATCACTATACCAAGTCAATCTTCGCTTGTCAAAGCCGACAAAACAGTCTGTCCGCTGCGCACCAACATTTCAAGCATAAAATTGGGGTACGCGGATAAACGCGGATTTAAGAGCATTATAAGCAAAAAATCCGCGTTTATCCGCGTACCACTTAGCATTTCCCAGCCGCGTAAATGCACCTTGTCATCGCGCAAAAATTGGGGCACAATGTACACATGTGATGGTTAGCTATTCAAATTCGTTCTATTTCATCAGCAACAGATCAAACGTAAGAAGGGAAGCGAAACATGTCGCATGTCAATAATGCAAGCGCCAAGATCACCAAAGTCGAGCGCATCCTCTTAGTGGACCCTTTTGTCGACCGTGTGCAGCGCGAGATGGAGCGCGCCCGTATCCATCGCTGGTCAGAAGTCGAAGTCATGCGCGTCGAGACCGACGCCGGGATTGTCGGTTATGGTGAGACGATCCAGAACTATACTTGGGGCCGCGTCGATTTGGAAGCACGCGTGATTGGGCGTTCACCCTTTGAACTGATGTGGGATGACAGCCTGGGCGCTGGGTTGCAGATGGCCCTTTTTGACGCGGCGGGCAAGTTGGCTGGGGTGCCGCTCCACCGCCTGCTTGGCAACCAGATCCGCGATTGGTGCCCGATCTCCTTCTGGGATCACGATATGGCACCAGAGAAGTATGCGATCGAGGCGCAGAAGGCGGTGGAACTGGGCTATACATCGCTCAAGATCAAAGCGCGGCCTTGGTTTGATGTCTACGAAATCATCCGCCAGATCAGCGCGGTGACGCCCGATTACTTTTGCATTGATGCCGACTGGAACGACTTCTTGATCAATGTCTCCAACGCCGTGCCCGTCTTGCGCGAGCTAGAGGAGGCGTTCCCCAAGATCAAAATCTACGAAGGCCCGATCCGCGGCGACGATGTGCCCGGCAATAAACTGCTCCGTTCGCAGATTCGCACCGCGACGGCCCATCACTATGGCAATGTGCCGGCGCGCACGGCGATTGGCGAAGGCTATTGCGACGGCTTTGTGATCGGCGGCGGCGTGGGGCGGATTATGATGGACGGGCAAGCATCGGCCACGGCTAATATGCCCTTTTTCCTGCAAATGGTTGGCACGGGGCTGACCACAACTTTGTCACTACATCTGGGCGCAGTCCTGACCCATGCCCAGTGGCCGGCCGTCACCTGTCATGAGCTCTACCAACACAATCTGCTCACCCGGCGCATTGATGTGCTGGGCGGCCATGCCCAGGTGCCGAATACGCCGGGGTTGGGCGTAGAAATCGACGAGGCGGCCTTGGACAAATACCGGGTCGAAGCGGCGGACTTTACCCTGCCGCGCCGCTTGATCAAGTACAGCCGCGCGTGTGGCGTGAACGTCTACTTTGCCAACGATTCGCACCACACCTCCGATATGTGGACTTATTTTAGCCGCGGCAATGGGCCGCTCTACGAACGTGGCATCCAGACCGAATTGCTGGACGATGACGGCAGCGAGGCGTTTGCCGATCTACATACACGGGCTTTGGTTGCCCCGGTGTTGACCAAGGCATAGTCTGAACTGTGAGCAATCAGCTATCAGTGACCAGTGGCGTATCGCCACTGGTCACTTACTTTCGCCCACCCGGCCTAATAGCTGCGCTTAAACACAACATTCCAACTCAAATTCCCCCAGCAACTGTCTGCCGCCACGAAGGTTTGGCAGCTTACGGTATCCGTGCAGTACCCGCTGGCTATTAAGCGCACATAGGAAATCTCATATGGAATATTGGTCACAGTTGCCATTTCACTGCTCATGCGCTGGCCATTGATCGTGGATTGAATGCTGATCTCGGCTCGCTCTTGCAGACTGAATTCAACCACACCGGGGTCCATACCGGCCAAACCAGTGGTCAAGGTCTCTTCGCTCCGCCCTGCTGGCCCAATATGGACCACATGCACCGTTACCCCATTGAGCCGAGATCGGGCACCGTGGTCGCCATCCACATCAAAGATATGAATTTGCAATTTCGCTGGATCGCCACATTGCACAGGCGACGCCAACATGCCGTCTTTCTCGCTGATGTGCCAAAGCCGAATACTGTCCACGACATAATCCGGCGTTTCAGATTGAGCAATCACGCCCACGCCGGAAAGGCTCAGAACCAAGGGCAGATAGAGGATATCAGCCGCTTTGGCATGCGCCACTGAACCAATCAATAATAGACAAACCAATGTTATCATCAGACCCGTTTTCATATCTGCCCTCTTTTTCTAGTAATTAACACTGTACTGCAATCAACCCTGTTACACCTGACATTTTGATGACTGGTCGGTGACATTTCAAGCTGCAGATCTGTACCACTGACGTGGATCTTCGTGTAACCGGGTACGCGGGAATTCATTTGTGCCAAAAATTTGGGACGCGCCCGGTTCTTTTGTTCTGCTTGCAGATCTTCCCTCCTTCAGGCAAAATAAGCGGGCTTAATGTCTTCGCAACCAGGCAACACTCACCTAAGGAGAAAACGATGCGCCCCAACAAATTACGCACCCTGCTTACCAACAACCAACCCAGCATCGCCACCCATATCCATGCAACATGGCCGTCGGTGGTGGAAGCGATCGGCCACACGGGTATGTTTGACTATGTCGAGTTTGTGGCCGAATATGCACCCTATGATCTCTATGATTTTGACAACCTGTGCCGGGCCGCAGAATTGCACGATCTGGGCATGATGATCAAGGTTGATTATGAGCCGCATCGCTTTAGCGCCCAGCGCGCGATCGGATCAGGCTTTCAGAGTGTGCTCTTTGCTGATTGTCACAATGTGGAAGAAGCCAAGGCTTGCATCCGCGCCGTCAAACCGGACACACCAGAAGATGGTGGCGAACATGGCGTGGGTGCGCGTCGGTTCACCTATATGAACTATGGCGGCACCCAAGCCTATGTGCAGGCGCTGCGCGAAATTGTGATTGTCCTGATGATTGAGAAGAAGGGCGCGGTGGACCAACTAGAAGAGATTCTCGCCCTGCCTGGCCTGGACATGATCCAGTGGGGCGGCGCCGATTACAGCATGAGCATCGGCCGCGCCGGTGAACGCCGCGCACCGGAGATTCAGGCGACGGAAAAATGGGTAATCGAAACCGCGATCAAGATGGGCATCCCCCCGCGCGCCGAGATCAACTCGCCGGACGAGGCCAAATATTATCTCGACCTGGGCGTACGCCATTTTTGTATCGGCACCGATCTGTTCGTCCTCTACCAGTGGATGAAGGATAATGGCGAAGCGTTGCGTAAGGTGGTCGAGGGAAAGTAGAATAAAGCAGTAGGCTCATCTGTGAAAAGTGTACAAACCGATGTTTTGCTCTTGGGCAAAATATCGTGTTTGCACACTTTCGGCTGATGAGCGAAGCAGTAAGTCGCACTTTGCGCCCCGAGTTTGTCATTCAATAGGAGGATGGGCAATGACGGTTGTCACAATTTCACGCGAGTATGGTTCAGATGGGACACAAATTGCGCAGGCTGTCGCCGCCCAAATCGGCGCGCCAGCGGTGGACAAGGAGGTGTTGGCCGAAATGGCGCGCCAGGCCGGCGTCTCTGTTGAAGTGATGGCGCAGGCGGAGGAGCGCTTACTGGCCAAGTCGGTGGCCGTCAGCGGCGAAATGCGGGCGTTACTCTCCACCCGAGGTGGCGCCGGCCTCATGGATGAGGCCCGTTTTGTCCAGCTAATGACCGAAGCGATTAAAGTGCTGGCCAGCCAGGGCAATATTGTCTTTGTCGGCCGCGGGGCGCAGATTATTCTCAAGGATTACCCAGGCGTGCTGCATGTCCACACCTATGCGCCACCCGCAGTGCGTGCGACGCGGCTGCAACAACGGCGTTCGCTACCCAACTTGGAAGCAGCGCTGCGGCTTATTCAGCAAGCCGACGAACAGCGCAAAAACTGGTTTCGCCACTTCTTTAGCGGTACAGACTGGAAGAATGCCAAACATTATCACCTGATGATTGACACCGCGCGTATTCCCGCCGCGGTCGCGACCCAGATCATTGTCCAGGCAGCCGCTTAAATAAAAACAGGTACACAGAGGGCGCGGAGGAAAAACAGAGGACTTATGTCCTGGGCGCGCTGGCATCTTGCCGGCAGCCGGCAAGATGCCGGCGCGCCCAGCATTAAAACTTGCTGTTGTTTTTCCTCTGTGATCTCTGTGCCTCCTCCGTGTCCTCTGTGTACCGCTTGGCTTTTAACTTGTCCAGATTAGGGAAAATAAAGTGATGAAAAAACTGACGCGTGACCAAATTGTCTACACGCTCGACAAAACAAACCCGCCCGTCATCGAAATCGATCCGGGCGAAACCTTGGTGCTGGAAACCTACGATGCTCGCACCGGCACGATTCGCTCGAATACGGACCTGCTGGACAAGCCGCACCCACTGGGATCCAACCCCGCGACCGGCCCCGTCCTTGTACGTGGGGCCGAGCCGGGTGACACGCTAGTCGTGGAAATTTTACAAATCGACCTGGCCGATGAGGGTTTTCTAGCGGTCAAGGCCAATATTGGCCTCTTGGCCGAGCAGGCGCGCCACTTTGCCACGCGCATGATCCCCATCCGCGACGGCCAAGTGATCTTTAGCGATCACATTCGTTTTCCCGTGCGCCCGATGATCGGCGTGATCGGCACCGCCCCGGCAGGCGAGGGCGTACCCACGGGTGATGCTGGCGCGCATGGCGGCAACATGGACAATCGCTATGTGATGCCCGGCACCACGGTCTATCTACCCGTGGCTGTGCCCGGTGCGTTGCTGGGCATTGGTGACATCCATGCCTCGATGGGCGACAGTGAGATCACGATGGTGGGGCTGGAGATTTGCGCCGAAGTTACCGTGCGCGTTGGTCTGATCAAACAAACGCCCTGTCGTCGCCCGTGGCTAGAAACCGCCGAAGATTGGGTGACAACCGGTGATGATCTCGACCCTGCTCACGCCTGTCGCATTGCCGCGCAACAGATGATCAACCTGCTACAGGAAAAGCTGGATGTCAGTTTTGAAGAAGCCTATATGTTGATGAGTGCACGCGCCGACGTACAGCTCTGCCAGATGTGCGGGCCGGGTGAATTCGCCA